>JBCCEG010000050.1:0-8498 GCA_039030455.1 Myxococcota bacterium
CGCGGCGAAGTGTTTGGCGGCGAAGGCATCCCACGCCGCCCAGGTGGCGGGCGTCAGCCCCATCCTTTCGCGGCGCAACGGCACGCGGGATCGGTCGGGATCGTATAGCTGCAGCACGCTAGCCTGTTCCCAAACACCGGCCGCGCCCAGGCTCGCGGGGTGGTCGGGGTTGCCTTCCACCTTGGTGGGGCGCCCTTCGTGGCTTGTCACAAGCAGCCCCACGGCACCGTCGGCGTGGGGGTGCACCGTGGCGAAGTGGTTGGGCACGCCCGGCGTGATGTGTTCGGGTGGCTGGGTGTAGGGCAGCAGCTTGTCCTCGGGCCTGCGGCACGCGCCGGCGATGCCCGCCAGCGCCAGCGAGGCGCCCATGAGCTTGAGCATGTCGCGGCGTTCCAGCGCCGCGAATTCGGAATCGCCCTGCTCGAATTCCGGTTGGTCGTTCCCGCGCTCCTCTTTGGGAGATCCGTCCGCATCCACCGAGCGCCACACGGACGAAGCAGCGGAATGGTTTGTTGAGGGTTTAGGCATACGGAATTATCCCATTTTTAGCATTTTTTCCTGTTTGCCCGCTTCTCAAAGTGTGTTTGGAATCTTTTGAGAGCGTGTTTAAAAACGTCACGAGCGTAGGCTCGACAAGGCAAAAATCGCCGAAAAAGCGGATTTTACTGATAGTAAATGAGCATTTTGAGGCGATTTTTAACGCGGGCGAGGCAAGCGTAGTAGTTTTTAAACACGTTCTCATCGATGGCACCCCGAACAGTCGCCGACAGGCGGTTGGAGTGTTTTGGCCTTGATGCGTGCCAAGTCTTGCCAGCCTTGCGCGGGCACCCAATCCGGATCGGTGATTTTGTCCGGCGGCCGGAGACGGGGCGCGGGGTCACGGTGGCACTCTAGGCACCAGCTCATACTCAGCGGCTCTACCTGCCGGATGCGCGGCATCCGTTCTACGTGACCGTGGCAGTGCAGGCAGGCAACACCTGCTTGAATGTGCGCGCTGTGATCGAAGTAAGCGTAGTCGGGCAACTTGTGCACGCGGGTCCACGCAATAGGGCTGTCGTCGGCCCAACTTTGGTGCACGGGGGCCAATTGCACCGAATCGGGTTTGATGGACGCATGGCAGTCCATACACGTTTTGGTGGGTGGGATACCAGCTTGATGTCCGGTCTCAACGCTTGTGTGGCAGACGCGGCAGTCGATGCCCAGTTGCCCTGCGTGCAGCTCGTGGCTAAACGGAACGGGTTGGCTGGGTTCGTACCCGACTTCAAGATGATAAGGAGAAAACCAAAACCAAACGGTGAACACAATACCACAGCCGGTGACTCCTCCGACAATCACCATCGCCTTGGGCAAGGCATTGGTCCACTTGGGAAAGAGTTGTGCCATCCGCCGCCTTTTCGGACCTCTGCCGTATACCTGGACCATACTCTTTCTCGCATCACAGATGCAAGCCGGGACTGGGATTCATGGGATTGTCGGATGCATGGTTCGGACAAAGCGCGCGACCCCGCCGCTACCATTTCACCACCCCTTGCTGTCATCATCTGCTATCCACCAATCCCAACAACCCCTAAATCTGTGTTCAAGGCCAGATGCCGCGGCGTGTATAGACCTCTTGCAGCCGTTGGACGGCAATCACGTAGGCGGCCGTGCGACGGTCCGAACGCAGCTGCCGCGCTTTGTCGGCCACGAGATGGTAGGTGTGGGTGATTCGCTGTTCTAGCTTCTCGCGCACTTCTTGCAAGTTCCATATCTCGTTTTGTTTGTTTTGCAACCACTCGAAGTAACTGACGATAACGCCCCCGGAGTTGACCAAGATGTCGGGGAGCACGTCGATGCCGCGTTCCAGTAAAATGCGTTCGCCCTCTTGGGTCGTGGGACCGTTGGCCGCCTCCACCACCAAGCGGCAGTGCATCCGCCTTGCTTCTTCCGCGCCGATTTGCAGCTGCAGCGCGGCGGGAATAAAAAGGTCGCAGGGGATGGCGAAAAATTCGTCGCGGCTTATGGGTTTGCCCGCGGGGTAGCCTCTGATTTGTCCATGTTCTTGCACGTGTTGGGCGAGTTTATAAGGATTGATCCCTTCCGGATTATGCCAAGTGCCGCTATGGTCTCCCACCGTGGTCAGGCTAACACCCAAGCGCCAAAGAGTTTGCGCGGCGTGTGAGCCCACGTTGCCAAAACCCTGCAAGGCTAGCGTTGCGCCTTGCAAATTAACGTTGTGTTCCTTGGCCCATTGCATAATGCAACATGTCACGCCGCGACCGGTGGCTTCTTCTCGCCCCGGCGAGCCGCCACATGGAATCGATTTGCCGGTCACCACTCCTTTTGCCGTTTGCTTGTCCCTGGCGGCGGCGAGGTTGGCATAGGTGTCCATCATCCAGTCCATCACTTGGGCGTTGGTCCCGATGTCGGGCGCGGGGATATCCCAGTCGGGACCAATGTTTGTTCCCAGCGCGTGGACGAAACGGCGCGTGATGCGCCGCAGCTCGGCCTCGTCGTAGCGCGCGGGGTCGATTTGCACGCCTCCCTTGCCGCCGCCGAAGGGCAGATTTTGCAGGGCGCATTTCCACGTCATCCACGACGCCAATGCGCGGCACTCGTCTAAATGGACGTCGGGGTGAAAACGGAAACCTCCCTTAAAGGGCCCCAGCGTATTGTTGTGCTGCACCCGATAGCCTTTAACAAGTTCTAGGGATCCGTCGGCGCGGCGGACGGGGAAATGGACAATGATTTCGTTTTTGGGTTCGCGCAGAATAGTCTGCAGCGCCGGATCGATGCGAGCGATCGTGAAGGCTTGTTGCAGCTGCCGACGCACCAGATCAGACAGCTTGGTGGTTTGGGATGAAGCTCTACCCGCTTCGTTTGGCTTGTCGGTTGTGGGCTGCGCGAGAGACGGTTGTGTTAGTGCGGTGCGCTTGGGCATGAGCTCCTCGTTTTTATTGAATGTAACGCTCGGTAGGCCTTGGGGATTCCCTTTTGGAGGGGCTGCCGCTTACGGTTGACGATAACGGCGTTTTGTTGCACCGTAGGGATGATTAGGAAAGTAAGACGCTTTTATTAAGAGGAGCACAACGCCCATGGCTCAGGGTAACGTCGTACTGCAAGCGACCGGTCGGTCTGATTTTGGCAAGGGGTCCGCGCGTCGGTTGCGGCGCGGTGGATTTGTTCCAGCCGTGGTATACGCCAAGGGCAAGCCAACGGTTGCCGTATCCGTTAACCCTACTCAAGCCGCTCGCATTCTGCACGGACCGACAAAACGGAATGTGCTTATCGAATTACATGTACGGAACGAGCCCGGCGGGCAAGAACAAAAACGCGCGGTGATGGTGCAAGACCTGCAAGTGGATCCCGTGCGGCGGTCGCTGACGCATGTGGATTTTGTCGAGGTGGATCCGAGCAAAGAGGTTTCCATGTCGGTCCCCCTAAAACTGTTGGGCAGAAGCAAACAGGTGGTTGCCGGCGCCAAGCTCCGCCAATTGCAGCGTTGCATTGCCGTATCTTGTTTGCCCAAGAACGCGCCCGCGCACGTTGAGCTAGACATCACTGAGTTGCCGCTGGGGAAGACCTCCGCGCAAGCCGTCCAATTGCCCACGGACGCGCGGTTGAGTTGCGATCCACGGTTGCACGTGGTGAGCGTTGTAGTTGGTGGACGGGACCAAAGCGCGAACGAAGAAGAAGAGGCGCCCAAAAAAGCATAAGTTATGAATTATAAATTATGAGTTCCAAAACGTTGTGGAGGGGAAAGAATTTTATGGCTCATCTTGAGCGTGAATCACACCCCTACCCAAATTCAAAGAATCTCATAATTCATAATTTATAATTCATAATTAAATCCGACAATTCCTTTAATCCGTGTGATTTGTGGTACCATGTGGCTCATCGTTGGTTTAGGCAATCCGGGTGTTCGTTACGTCGGCACGCGCCATAATGTTGGTTTTGTGGTGGTGGACGCTTTGGCCAAGGCATGGAATTTGCCGCCCTTTCGCCTTCAGTTCTCGGGTCAGGCAAGTAGGGGGCGGGTTGCGGAACAAGAGGCTGTTCTGCTCAAGCCACAGACCTACATGAATCGATCAGGGCAGTCCTTGCAGGCGGCCATGACATATCATCGCATTCCGTTGGAACGGGTCATGGTGGTGCACGATGATCTGGATTTGCCGCCGGAGGGTGTGCGTATAAAAGAGGGAGGAGGCAACGCGGGACATAACGGTTTGCGCGATATTGCCACGCGGGTTGGCGCGGGCTTTGTTCGGATCCGGTTGGGAATAGGCCGGCCGGCCGTTAAAGGACAAGAAGCTGTCTATGTGCTGCGGCAATTCTCTCCCCAAGAGTTGCAGCCTTTTACCCAGCAAGTGACGGATGCCGCCACGGCGATCGCGACAGTGCTTGAAAAGGGGATTGCCGCCGCACAGCGGCAATTTCACGGTAAAACCATACCAGGATTCAAGGGATAAATCGGAATTGTCGGATAGCAAAAACGGCGGCAAACTCGCGCGTCTGGCTTCAACCGTTTATCCTGCAATCCTATCAATTCGTGTAATCCGTGGTCCTGGTTGGAGGGGTGGCAGAGCGGTTGAATGCACCGGACTTGAAATCCGGCATGGGGCGCGAGTTCCATCGTGGGTTCGAATCCCACCCTCTCCGAGCACTGCATGACTTTGTTTGCTAAAGTGTTGCGAAGCGCGGAGAGTATTTGAATTGCGGCGGCTTGACGCCGCCTTGGAGTGCGGTCGCTTGAGACCGCTTTGGATTGGCATGGGAAGGTGGGCAGTCATGCGGAAGTGTATGGGTCGGTGGATGCGGTGTGTTGTCCCGTCTGTATTCTGTTTGTTTGTCCCCGCGCAAGCTCACACGGCCTCGCCCGCCGTTGCCGCTCCCAGCGGTCCGCTGCGGGTGTTTGTCAGTGTTCCCGCTCAGCGCCCCATTGTTAAACGCGTCGGCGGCCGGTATGTGCGGGTAGAGACGTTAACACGAGCGGGCAAGAGCCCCTGCCACTACGAGCCGACGCCGGCGCAAGTCGCGGAGCTGACGCGAGCGAAGGTGTACTTCACCTTGGGTGTTCGGTTTGAGCGGAAGCTGCTATCAAGGTTGCCCTCGTTGGCACCCACTTTGCGCGTGGTGGATACCAGCGCGGGAATGGTCTCGCGCGCGACCAACCCGATCCATCCCGCGAGTTCGGGTACCGGCTTGACGTTCCAGGTGCGTCCGCGTGATACGGATACGGCGCGGCATCGGCTTGGCGAGATGTCATCGACGTCCCAAGGCGTTCAAACAGACACGGGGCGGCGTGGTGCCGCGCTCGGTTTGGGTATACAAGAGCAAGAAGCCGCGAAAGCGGGTGTGAAAAAGCAGGGCGACCCGCCGCTGGTCCGTTTGTTTGGCGGGGGGGATGACGATACGGTTCGTAGAGACGCGATTAATCGCGTCTCTACGGCGACGGACGTGTTGGATGCGCGGGATGACAAAAAGGGGCACAGCCCCCCGCATGTGTGGTTGGATCCGTATCTGGTGTTGGGGCAGGCGCGCGTGGTGCGCGACACGCTTGTTGCGTTGGATCCGGCCCGTCGGCACGTTTACACGGCGAATTGGGAGAAGCTGTCGCGCGAGCTGACCGCGTTGGATCAGCGGGTTGCGAAGATGTTGCAACCCGTGCGGGGAAAAGCATTTTTGGTCCTCCATCCCGCGTGGGAGTCTTTCGCGGATGCCTACGGACTCAAACAAGTCGTTGCATCGGCGGGGAGAGCAGGCTTGTCGGCCAACCGGTTGGCGCGAACGATCGAGATGGCGAAACGGAACAAGGTCCGCGCCGTCATCGTTCGCTCTCGGGCGGAACACCAGCGGGCGCGCGTTGTCGCGCGCGGCTTGCGGATTCCCGTCGTGCGCATCGATCCGGTGGATCCCGCGCTTGGTCAAGACTATGCGCGCGGGTTTGAGCAACTGGCTAAAAAGATGAAGGCGGCGTTGAGCGGGCCGACATGACGGATGAAACCCCCGTCATCGAGTTGCGCGATGTGTGTTTTTCCTATGGCTCGCATGAAGTCCTGCACAATGTCGGATTCCAGCTAGGCGCGCGCGAGATGCTTGCCGTCGTGGGCCCTAACGGCGGCGGCAAGAGCACGTTGTTGCGGCTGTTGTTGGGGCTGTTGTCACCGCGCTTGGGGTCCGTGCGGGTATTCGGCGGTCCGCCGCGTCAAGCGCGTGCCCGCGTCGGTTATGTGCCGCAGCATCCGCGCGTGGACCCTCAATTTCCCGTCAACGTGTTGGACGTGGTGCGCATGGGGCGCGTGGAGCGTCACAGCGTGGGGCCGTATCGCCAAGCCGATGACGCGGCCGCCGAGGCGGCGCTGACGCAAGCGGGGATCGAAAACCTGCGGCACCGTCCCTTTGCCCAACTCTCCGGCGGTCAACGGCAGCGGGTGCTCATCGCGCAAGCGTTGGCGACCGAGGCGGAGCTGCTGTTGTTGGATGAGCCCACGGCTAATGTGGACCCCAAGGCGGAGCACGAGCTGGTTGCCTTGTTTGGCCGGTTGCGGCAACACAAAACACTTGTTTTCGTCTCCCACAATGTGAACGTCGTCACGCGCCACGCCAGCCACGTGCTCTGTGTCAATCGCACGGCGCTGCTGCATCCTATCCACGAGGTCATGACATCAACTCTGCGCGAGGCGTACGGTGGCGAGTTGGCTGTGTTAACGCATAACCAAGACTGCCACGTCATGGACGCCTCCCAAGCTCCCCACTGCGCGGGGGCCGAAGGCCCTTTACCGCCAAGGGCTTCGGTGGATCCGAAACGTTTTGAAAGGGCTACAAGCCGCTTTGCCACTCAGAATGGCTCTGGATCGAAATGATGTCGATTTGTCCTTTGTTATTCCTGCGAGAGCAGGAATCCATTTTAGGCTGTCCGCTATCCGTAGAGACGCGATTAATCGCGTCTCTACGATGCGTTTCACCTTCGCGAACTTGGAAATTTCGATGGGTGGGAAGGATTCTTGCAGACAAAGCGCCGTCAAGCCGGGGTCCCCGCAAAGTATTTGCGCAAAGCGCAAAACTTTGTGGGGCAAAAAGCCGGTGCATTCCAAATTCTGTGTTTTGGTGGATGTGGTGGTAATCCCCATGCGTGTCTTTCTGCAGGATTTGGCCCAGCACGCGTTTTTACAACATGCCGCGGCGGCCGCGGTGCTGGCTTCGTTGGCGTGCGGCATCGTGGGCAGCTATGTGGTGGCGCGCCGCCGGACCGCCGCCGCCGGTGCTATTTCTCACTGTGTGTTGGCGGGACTGGGCCTTTCTCACTATGTGCAAAGCGTGCACGGCGTGCTCTGGTTGACGCCGCTTGTGGGCGCGACGCTCGCGGCCGCCGCCGCGGCTTGTTTGGTCGGGGTGATCACCTGTCGCGGCGATCAGCGCACCGACACGGCGCTGAGCGCCGTGTGGGCCGTGGGCATGGCGCTGGGAATCTCGTTGCTGGCCGCCGTGCCCGACGGCGCGGGGCAAGAGGATTTGCAAGGGTGGTTGTTTGGCAGCATCTTGCTGGTGACGCGTGAGGATTTGGTTTTGACGGCATTGTTGGATGCGGCCATCGTGGGCACGGCGATCTTGTGCCACGAAAAATTTGTCGCCATCGGCTTTAACAGACAATTGGCCGCTCTGCGTGGGATTCGCGTGGAGTTCTATGAATTTTTGTTGCTAGGGCTGACGGCGCTTACCGTTGTCGTGCTGGTGCGGGTGGTGGGCGTGGTGCTGGTGATTGCACTGCTGGCTCTGCCTCCGGCCGCCGCGGGGGTATTTACCCTACGGCTGGCGCCGATGATGCTCGGCGCGGTGCTTGTGAGCCTGGGGTGTACGTTGGGTGGTTTAGCCCTAAGCTATGCGCCCGATTGGCCCACGGGCGCAACGATTGTCGAATTGGCGGGCGGGGTGTACCTGCTCGCGCTTGTGTTGCCCCGAGCGAGAGCGTGTTTTTAAATTATTGCATTTCTCACCCCACAAAGTGTCCTCGTTCCTGCGGTACTTTGCGGGGACCCCAAGTTTGCCCCAAATTCGTTAAAAATCTTCCTCAAAATGCTCATACCAATCCTCGGAAATAACGACACCTTTCTGTCATCCCTGCCCCCGCTTTCGCGAGGGTAACCTCCAGCAGGAATCCAGAAAAAACGGGAATGGAAAACGATCTGGGGTTGTCGAATTTGAAACATTGTTTCCTGGGATTGGTATCATTTATCTCGAATAAATTCCGCTTTTTCGGAAGATTTTTGCCTTGTTGGATCTGCATTCATGACATTTAAAAACACGCTCTGACGAATTCATCGGCCGTGCCAGGGTGACACCACTTGCACCGTCGGGAACAAACGTTGCATGTCTGATTTGTGTTGCCGCTGGAACAGCAGTTTGACGTTGGGGCCGGCATCCATGGTCCAATAGACGGGGACGCCGTCGGCTCGCGCTTGCCAAACTTGGTGCATGATGCCAACGGATTGGGGCAACCAGTACAACATGGGCGGCCTAGC
>JBCCEG010000051.1:0-8364 GCA_039030455.1 Myxococcota bacterium
GTGATTGCCTCCATCGTCAGCGGCCAAAACCTACGTCCCACGAACGAAGATTTTGAATACGTCGCGGACTTGGGCCTGATCCGAAAGGATCAAAGGGGAGTCCTGAACTTGGCCAATCCCATCTACCGCGAGGTGATTCCCAGGGCGTTGGCAAGCGGTTGGGAGAGATGGTTGGAAATGGGGCGTCCCATCGGCGGGCTGCCCGGCCAACCCCTGGATATGAACGAGCTCCTAAGTGCTTTTCAACGCTTTTTCCGTGAGCACTCCGAGAGCTGGCTAGATCAATTCCAATACAAGGAAGCCGGTCCGCAGCTTTTGCTGCAAGCGTTTCTGCAGCGGACCGTGAACAGTCGCGGTGCCATCGCCCGCGAACAAGCCGTTGGCAGCGGGCGCATGGATTTGATTGTCACCTGGCCGCTGGGCGACAAGGACGTGACGCTGCAACGCGCGGAAAAGAAACAAGTCATTGTGTTGGAGCTCAAACTTATCCACCGCAACGACGGCGCCGATACCGTCATGACCAAGGGGCTGGAGCAGACGGCTGGTTACATGGATCGGTTCCACGCGCCCGAAGGCCACCTGCTCATCTTCGACCGCCGTGAAGGAAAATCCTGGGACGAGCGCGTTTGGGTGAAGCATGAAACCGCCCCTGATGGCAAACAGATCACTGTTTGGGCAATGTAATACCACGACTCAAACGAAAGTCCAACAAAAAAGCGCACACTTCCCCTGTCATTCCTACCCCTGCTCGGGGTCAGGGGAAGGCTCCAGCGGGAATCCACTGCAAAAGCGCCAAAAAGCGGATCCAACACCCAACCACATACACCCGAACACTTCCTGTTTCAAAAAGCCGTCGCTTGCGTCGCAACATCCGCCCTTGGCCAGGCTTGAGGTCCTCGAACATCCCAGCGATGTCCACGGAGAATCCTCGCGTGTTGGCGACCAAAAGCTTTTCCTTCAACAGCGCCAAGTGCCACTTGGTCCGGTCCAGAGAATTATCGCCTTACGCTAACACACCCACCGTGACATTGCGTAAGATGACAACATCACCTATAGTAGCGGTCTAAGTATGTCGCCCACAATAAAAACTCGGATTCACGGGATTGGTCGAATGGTCGGATTTGGACAGGAAAGAACGGCGGTAAATTCCCGCGTTTCATCCCAACCATTCATCCGACAATCCGCCAAATCCCATGAACCCCGGTAAACAACAAGGAGTTCATCATGTCTTCATCTCTCTCTCGCGCTCGTTCGCCGGAACGCTGGGTGTGGATCGATCTAGAAATGACAGGTCTCAACGAACACTCTTGCGCCATCATCCAAGCAGCCATGGTGATCACGGACTCCACTTTGCAGGAGCTTGCTTGTTGCGACTTGGTCATCTGGCAACCCCCGCGCGTGCTAGAAGCGATGTCGCCGACGGTGCGCGAGATGCACACGAAAAATGGGTTGCTCGATCGGGTGCGGCAGTCAACTCTCGCCACGGCTGAAGCCGAGCAAAAGCTTATGGAGATTCTCACCGAGCATGTGCCGTACAGAAAGGGAATCTTGGTAGGCAACACGGTGTATATGGACAGACGCTTTTTGCGCAAGTATATGCCCAGCATTGAGTCTTATCTCCACTACCAGCAACTGGACGTCTCATCGATCAAAACCGTTTGCACCGAATGGTTTAAAGAGGCCGGCAGAGCGCCCAAGCCCCCTTCTAACCACACGGCACTAGACGATATTCGTGCCTGTATCGACGAATTGCGGTTCTATAAGGAGTTTTGTTTTCGCGAAGCGCCCTAGTCCGCGGATCACAAGATTTGACAGATTGTCGGATGTCGGACAGCGGATTCCTGCCCCTGCTCGGGGGCAGGGGTGACAACCTTTCGCGGGAATGACAACGTGGAAAAATCGCGCGCTTTATCCAAATGACAAAAAACGCGTCGCGCCCCGCGAAAGCCCCCGCGCGGCCAACAGCAGCACCAGCGCGGCGACGGCATCGGCTTCTTGTGTCCGCGGCACGGGCGAGCCGCCGCAGCCGCCGGACTCCGGCGCCGGCTCCACCGCTACGGTGTCGGACCGAACCGTGCCCGACTCCGTGTGTAACGCGGCGGCGACCTCAAGCGGAACGTTATGGGACGGGGCCTCGCGCCGCCACAAATAGGTTCCCTCTTGATGATCTTGGTCCACGGGCAACGCGGTGACGATGGATTGCCATTCTCCGACCGATTCGCCGCTAGTGCGCCACTGCAGCGTCAGCGCCCCCGCGCGAGGGGATTCCACGCGCCATTGTAGCTCCAGGGCTTGGTGCCCGGCGACGGCCTCGTGCAACCGCGCTTGCACCACCCGCACGCGAGGAAGGGTTTGGTCGGCCTTCACGTCAACGGATTTGGAGGCGTGGGCATAGGCCGTGCGCCCCCGCACATCGCGCACGCGAGCAAACAAAAACGCGCGGCCCGGCGGCAGGGTTTGGGCCGACCAGGCAAGCTCAAGCGGTTGATCGGTCCGCGACGGCAACGGCACGGCACGCGCCAGCAGAATGCCTGATCGCGAATCGGGGCTGCCGGCCGCGTACAGCGACACTTCGGTCAATTCGTTAAATTTCCCCTGCTCAACCTCGTAGCGCACGGTCCCTTGTCGCGCGTTCAGCGCCACATCCACCAGCACCAGGGAAGGCAGCGGTTTGCTCAAAGTGTCTTCCAGCTGTTTGCCCACTTGCTCGCGCCGGGCTTGCGTTTCGGTCCAATCCGCGTCGCCGTCACCACCGATCGCCGCAGCGCCGTCGTCACCGCCTCCCTCCAACACCGGCGGCGTGATAGGACACACCCAAGCGGCATACCAAGGATCGTCGGTCTGGCCGCCGCACGCTCCCAGGGCAAAACCCGGTGTGCCAAACACACTGTCAGCTAGCATGCAGCTCTCTTCTATCCAATCCTCGCCCAGATCCATTCCCTCGCGATCCAAAGCAACCAAATGGCGAGACTTGCCGTCGGGAAAACTCTTGGAATCGCTGAACTTGACGCACCTTTCCACTCCCCCCGCATGAACGCACAAAAATTGCACGCCACTGTTTTTTAATGAGAATGCCTCGTCGGTTACAACGTGAATGGGTTTGTCCAAACAGACCTCGATGCCCAGATCGCGCGCTTGGGCCACCACGGCGTAGCCCTTGGCGGGCACCTCTGTCTCCGACGCGGCGATATCAATGCACCAAGCCTGCTCTTGCTTGGTACCGTCCAACCGACACAGACGCGTGCCCCGCAACGGCACGGGCTGTTCGGCGGGATTGTAGAGTTCAATCCACTCCTTGCCGCTGTCGCGGCCGGAGCCAGGGGCGTTGGCGTAAATCTCCGTGATGAGCAATCCGGCCGCCGCGGCGCTTGGGCAGGGCAACAGCAGCGCTACGGCCGCGAGTACGAGGCGCGAAAATGGAAAGCTCTTGAGAATCGGCGGCACCAGCTGCTCCCCCAGGTTGCTGTGTCGCCAACACAAGCACCCTCTGGAGATAAAACCGGTGCGTCAAACCGTTCATTCCCACCAACGCGGCGTTGGCGCATGCGGGAATCGCCGCTAGCGGGGTTTTGGCTTGAGCCCGCGAATGCGTTGCGGAGACAAACGGGTTAGCTCGGCAATCGTGGTGACAGGCATACCCTTGCGCAGCATGCCGCGCGCGATCTCCATGGATCGCTCCAACCGACCCTTCTCCAGGCCTTTCTCCAGGCCTTTCTCCAGGCCCTTCTCCAAACCTTCTTGCAAACCCAGTTGCCTGCCTTCGTGCCGAAAGACATCGCTGAAACTCATGACAACTCTCCTCACATCTTGGCGCGTGAGCACCTTCTCTAGTTCCATTATAAAGTCATCCGCTTGTTCGTGTCCATCGCCTGGAAAAACATAATCAACCATCGCTCCCAACATCGCGGTGCCGCTTCCACGCCGCAAAACACGGGCCAGCAGCGGTTCCAACTCCGCGATCACCTTGACCGGATCCTCGTAGGCCTTTCGCATCAGCAACTCGGCCGCTGCCAGTTCGGGGCATTTAACGTGCGGTGTAATGCGAAGGTCAACCAGCTGAATCAGCTGTGGCGGCGCCGTGAGCGCCCAGCGAGCAAGCTCCCGCACGGACGAAGGCAGGCGCTGGAAAAGATCCAGCGACTTGCGCCACTTGCCCCGACCGTTGCAAAACACCACATGCCAGATCAGCGGCGGAACCTTGCTTTTCTGGTTATAAAGCTCAAACTCCAAAATGCGCCCTTTTGTAATGGTCGCCCGTAGGGGCATATCGCCGGTGGGAATTGTTTGTTGTTCGATTGGAAAATAAGCCCAACCGCCCCCTTCCTTGAAAGGCGCGCGCAGGATGCAATCGGGCACGATCGTTTTGTTGGCGCGTGCGAAAGCTTCGGGGACAGGCTCTAGCTTGCCCAGATCCACCGGCGCCGTCACTTCGGGTGGAACATGAAATTCGATAAATGCCCGCTGGAACGATGGGAACCGCATCATCTGCCGGAAAAACCGGTCGTGGCGGGCATGGGCTGCCATGGTCTTTCATGCTACTCTTCGCGCCTGCTCTTGTCGCTTTGCGGCGACACGAAAATCCACCCGACAATCCCTTATCTGATAGAGTTAAAAGCAGGCGCGAAGAGTTAAGCGTCTCAGTACCCGGATTCACGGAATTAGTCGGATGGTCGACCCGGATTTAGGGATTCGCAGGATTGTCGGATGCACGGTTTGGACAAAACGCGTGACGATGACAGCGGCAAACTCGCACGTTTCGTCGCGATCACTCATCTTGCAATCTGTTAAATCCTGTGAATCTCGGTCTGTGTTGGAGTTGCTTTAACGGTCGTGGAGTCACAAAAACAAACAAACAGCTCCGGGCAAGCACTTGTGCATCCGGGTCAAGAACATACGGTCACAATCGACAAGTTGACATTTGGCGGGGCAGGCCTGGCTCATATTCATGGGAAGGCAATCTTTGTTCCCGGAACACTACCGGGGCAACAGGCGCGCATTACGATCACCAAAATCAAGGACAACCATGTGCACGCCAAATTGCGCCACGTGGAGCGGCAGGCGCCCGAGCAAATCAAACCGCGCTGTCAACACTTCGGCATCTGCGGCGGGTGCACGTGGCAACATCTGTCTTACCAGGCCCAACTCAACCATAAAGAACAGCTTGTGCGTGAGACGCTGACCCACCTCACGCCCGCGGACAGGCAAATCAGACAAAATCTAGCCGACAGAGTTCGTCCCATTATTCCAAGCCCGCGGGAGTTTTATTACCGCAACAAACTGGAACTCTCGTTTGGCTACGGCTCCATGCGGGTGGAACGGCAAGATGGTCAACGAATCTACCACGACGAGGACCGAGGCGTGGGGCTACATCGACCTGGTGAATGGGCCACGATTGTGCCGCTACGGCAATGCCACCTGTACGATGAACACACCGATTCGCTGCTGTTGCAAGTGCGCCAATTCATGCAAGAGTCCGGTCTACATGTCTACAACCCAAAAACGCACAAAGGAGTTCTGCGCACGTTGTTGCTGCGCCGCGGCATCCACACCGGTGAGCACATGATTGCACTGGTGGTACAAGCAACTGGAGAACAACTGCGCACCGTTTTGCGCCAAGCGGCATGTTTCGCCACCAGACCCAACGTAGCGTCACTGCTGGTGATCGAAAATCACGAACGCAATGACAGGCCGCGCAACCCCATTTGTCACACTGTCGCTGGCGAACCGTTCATCACGGAACAACTATGCGGCTTGCGGTACCAAATCTCACCGTTCTCGTTTTTTCAAACCAACACGCTGGGGGCCGAAGAACTCTACCAAACAGTGGCCGAAGCGGCGGACCTCAGAAACAGCGACGTGGTGCTGGATGCCTACTGCGGCATGGCCACCATCGGACAGTTTCTGGCACGCTCGTGCCGCCGCGTGATCGGCATTGACAACAGTCACAGTGCCATTCAAGACGCACGGCGCAGCGCCGGGCATAACGACATTGCCAACATCACATTGCACTGCGGCACGGTGGAAGACGCCTTGGCTAAGCAACCGGTTCCAAGTGAGCATCATGCGTTCGATGTTGCCGTGGTGGATCCGCCCCGGGCCGGTCTGCACGCAACCGCCCTCAAAGCGCTGATCGCACACGCGCCGCGACGCATCGTGTACGTCTCATGCAACACGGCCACTTTCGCGCGCGATCTAGGGCCGCTCTTGGCCGCACGCTACCGTCTACAATGGGTGCGGCCCGTGGACATGTTCCCTCATACGGCTCACATCGAAACCGTCGCCGCGCTGGTCAAGGGTTAAAATGGTACCCTAGCAACGTCCATGACAAGCTTGTTGGCGTTCGCCACCGTCTACATGTTGGGCCTGGCCAGTCCGGGCCCCGACTTTGTGCTGACAGTGCGCAACAGCTTGTTGTTCGCCCGAACCACCGGCGTGTGGACAGCCGCGGGCCTGGCACTGGCCGTCGGTGTGCACATGGTCGGGTGCGTGCTGGGTATTGGTCTATTGGCTGCCCGATTCCCGCTGTTGTTGCGCGGACTGCAGCTGGGAGGCGCCGCTTACCTAGCAGCGCTAGGCGTTGGACTGTTGTATGGCAGCAGGCGACAAACACCGCGGACACAACCGGTAACCCGTTCAAAAACGCCCCGGCCATGGCGCGCCGTTTCCATGGGATTTCTGTGCAATCTGCTCAATCCCAAGGCAGCCGTGTTCTTTTGGGCACTGTGGGCCGAACTTGCCCAAGCCGCCATTCCCCTCTCGCGGCAAATCGCCTGCGCGGTCTTTGCCGTGATCAGCACATTCGCGTGGTTTGCCCTGGTGGCCATGGTGCTCTCGACGCCTGTTGTGCGTCAACGGTTCGTGGCGCGACAACACTGGATCGCGCGGGTCAGCGGCGCGGCGTTGCTTTGCTTTGCGCTGGGGATGGGTTTTGTGGGGAGCAGCTCCCCGGAATAGGAAAAACCTTCATTCCCTTGGGCGGGCGAAAGATAAACGTGGCGTCTCCCAACACGACATTGCGCCGCAGGTTGCGGTAGGTAAACCGATTACGATTGCCGCTTGGGTCCGCCAACTCGGTTCCCAAGATCTGGAACGACACGTCATCTACCGTCACAATCAACTCGCGCAGCACGCCACACGGCTGCTTGGGGGTCAATAAAATGACGAACTTGTCCTGATCCCCTCGGCCGCCTGCGGGGTTTGGCCTGGCCGTCGAGATTGTTCCAACAGCTTTGCTCTTCGAAGTTGCTTGAATCCTCCTTCTGCTATCCTTTTTCTCCTTTTCACCCGGAAGCGGAAGGTTCGACCTAGGAAAGTTTGGATCAAACCATCGGGCCTCGAACGTCTGTTTCAACTTGCCCCGCCCCCACAAAAAAGTCAGGGGAGCGCTCAAGGAATCTTGTCGGAAACAGCGGTTGACGTGAGCTTGTCTTTTCCGATGATCGACGATCCACAACACGCCGCCGTCAACAATAAATGCCTTGGTCGGGTTCTCCTTGGCATCCACATAGTCCCAGCGTATGTGCCCGTCACCTCCAAGGGGTTTTGCTCTGCGAAAGCTGACCTTGCCCTGTTGAAGTTCCTCTTCGCCAAAACCCAAGACGGCCGACTGATAGACTTGCTCGAAGTCGGCGGTAAAACTCGTGGTTCCGTCGATGACTCGCTGCATGCGGTCCAAAACCCTGGATAAAGCGAGCTTGCGCTTCTTCTCCGGACGCACCGCTGCTTGAGCAGAATCTTTTTTATCGGCCTTTTGCGCCTGACGAGCAGCTTGATGAGACCTTTTTCCATCTGCTTCCAGGGCTGCCGCGGGCCATGCGGATGCCACGGCCGCGACCACTCCTAAAAACACCCGCGTCTTCACGGCGCCTTTCCTTGTCCTTGCCGCGCGGGCGTGGAGACGCGATGCATCGCGTCTTTAACATGCAAGAAGGGCGACAACATGGATTCCCACCCCAGCGTCTTACTTTTTGCGCAACGCGGCCAGCTTGTGGCGGGGCAGGCCCATGGCACGCGAGACAACCCCCGCGTCAACACCGGCCAACAGCATCTTGCGGGCGGCTTCCAGCAAACCCTCTCGCCTGCCTTCCTGCCTGCCCTTTTGCAGACCCGTCTCCAAGCCTTCTTGAATCAACGCGCTCGCTACGGTCATGGCTTCCTCCTTTTCCTCCGTGCCTATTTGCTCCTCTATCTGCTTAATTATAGCACTCCTTTCCTTTTTGGTCGCCGCCAACAGCGCGTAGTTGGCGACCTTTTCCACGAACTCCCGCCCGTCTTCTCCCTCCTTGAACGCCCGCAGGTCCGGCCACAGCGACTCCAGCAACGGCAAGATGGGTTTGCCGCGCCGGTGCTTGAGCAACATCATCA
>JBCCEG010000052.1:0-8215 GCA_039030455.1 Myxococcota bacterium
ACGACGTGGCGGCCGCCATCGCGGCGTTGCGAAGCGCGGGGTGATCTGCTTTGTCCAAGCGGCGAGAGCAGGTGAATGCGTTGAGTGTGACAGTGTCCGGGGATGCTCGTCGGTCGCGAAGCCGACAAAACCCCGCTGTTGACCAAGTCCGCGAGAGCGATCTAATCTTTCGCGCGCTGATGCAGTGTCTGGATTTCTATCGCGCCTTTTTGGCCAAGCGCTTGCCCGCGCGCATCCGTCGCCGCATCGATTTGAGTAAGCTCCGTGTCCTAAAAACAAGTCGCATCGGCCGAGGGCTGGATGAACGGATCGTTGATTGCGTGTTCGTGGTGCCGCTGAAAACGGGGGACGGATTTTTTCTCATCCACGTGGAGCACTGGTCTAGAAGCAGGAAAGACGCGGTCGAGATCGTTTTGGATTACCAGATTCAACTGCTTAAGGAGGCACGACGACAGTACCCGGGGCAAAAGATTTTCATCCACACGCTTGTGGTCCACAACGGCCGAACACCTTTTCGCCACGACACGGATATGTTTCCGCGCGTCACCGTCGCGGAGCGCCGGACGGCGCACCAGTCGCTAGGGTCGTTTGACTTGGTGGACTTGAGCCGACTGTCGGACGAGGAGTTGGGCGGAAGAAGCCTGTTGCTGCGGGCGGGCGAGACTTTACTGAAGCATGGCTACGACAAGAGAATCACTCCCACGGTGCGGCGTCTGATGCCGCTGCTGCGCAAGCTGTGGCAACGGTCGGAGACGCAAGAGGCGGTGCATCAGCTGATGACCTACGCATGGCTCGCCGCCCATGAAGAGGAGAAAAGTCGTATAATGGAGTTAGCGAGAGAAGAGTTGAACTTCGAGGAGAAGGAGAACGCCATGAGAGTAGCGGGCGTGTTGCTGCGCGAGAGTAGGCAGCAAGGATTACAAGAGGGACTGGAGAAGGGCTTGGAGACGGGTTTGCAAAAGGGCAGGCGAGAGGGCAGGCAAGAAAGCTTGCTAGAAGTCGCTCGCAATATGTTGAGCAACAAAATTTCCGTTGCCACGATTGCCAAGGTGACACGGCTCTCGCCGTATCGCATCGGGAAACTGAAGCTTCAGTCTTTCTAGCTCGTGTTCAGCCCCGCTTGCTACAACACCCGACATCCCGTGGCGCAACGGTTGCATCGCGCGCTAGCGCGCGACCGCTTGGGCCAAACGTTGCTATTGGTCGACGGCGACGAGGCCTGCGCGAGCGCGGAGCAAGCCGTTTTGGGGTTGACCCAAGCGCTGTTGTGCAAGAGTCCGCGGCCTGACTGCTTGGCGTTGGGGTGCGGCACGTGCAATTCTTGCCGGCGCATTGCTAAACAGTGCCACCCCAACGTGCACAAGGTGGAGTCACCGCAGGCTTCAACAGCTTCGGAGACCGCCGTGGGCATTGATCGGATCCGCGACATGCATCACCAGCACCATTTAAGCGCCTATGAGCCCGGACCGGCCGTGTGGATTGTCCCCCGTGCCGAGTTGTTGACGGGGCAGGCGGCCGCCGGGCTGCTCAAATTGTTGGAGGAGCCAAAACAGCAAAGGTTCGTGTTCTTGATCGCCCCTCACGCCGGTGCCTTGCCCGCACCCGTGGTGTCGCGCTGCCAGAAGCTGTTTTTTCCCGCGATGCCGCCCGATGAACCAACGAGGATGGAGCAACGGCCGGATGAAGGGACGTCAGTTGATTGTGTCAGCGATCTCGTGGGATTGATCGAGCGCACGCCTCGTTTGCGGCGCTTGGAGTTGGCGGGGCGTTTCCCCGAGGGACGCGACGCTGTCATCGCCATATTGCGCGCGTTGCAACGGTATGTGTTAAGTGCGTTGAAACATCGAATTGCCCGCCAAGGCGACACGAGCGAAAGCAGACTGCCTCAAATTCCGCAAATGCAGGGAGATCCTTCGCCCGTCTCTCGTTGCCACTCGGGACGGACTCAGGATGACAGTGGGACAAATGAGTATTCCGAATCAGTTTTTAACGAAGCTGAAACAAGCGCAGCAGTTTTGAGACAGTCCGAGGTTTGGCAAGGGTGCGCGCGGCTGGAGGCCCTGCAACACGCCATGGACTTGATTCGTGGCAACGGGAATCGCAAACTGGTGGTGGAGGAGCTGCTGTTGCGGGCGTGGCCGTGAGAAGCCGCGCGGGGACGAATGGGTCCGTTGTTCCAGGAGTTCATGCGGGAGGATTGGTTTGTATTCCACGTCTGATTTTCGGCGCGGCTTGCGCATTTTGCACGAGGGGAAGCCCTATGAGCTCACGGAAGTCGAGCACCATAAGCCAGGCAAGGGCGCGGCGGTGGTGCGCACGAAGCTGAAGAATTTGCTTACGGGTTTGACCACCGACTACACATTTCGCTCGGGCGACAAAGTGGAAAAGGCCGACTTGGTTGAACACCAAGTGCAGTACCTGTATCACGAGGGCGACGTTTATCACTTTATGGATCCCAATTCCTACGAGCAGTACGCCGCGTCTAAAGAAGCCATGGGGCAGGCGGTGCACTTTCTCACCGAAAATGTCACCGTCACGTTAGTGCTTTACCAAGGCCGTGCCATTGCCGTGGAGCTGCCGCCGCACGCGGTGCTAGAGGTGATTGAATGCGATCCGGCCGTGCGCGGCGACACCGTCAGCGGCGCCACAAAAGAGGCCGTGTTGGCCACCGGCACCAAGTGCCAAGTCCCTCTCTTCATCAACCAGGGCGAAAAGGTGCGGGTGGATACGAGGACAGGCCGCTACATCGAGCGCGCCTAGGACCACAGGATTGATTATGAATTATGATACCAATCCGCCAAAATAAAGTTAACAACCCTGTCACCCCCCCCGCCCACCTTGTCATCCCTGCGAAAGCAGGGAACCAGGGCGTGAGGAGCGTGTTCATGATGATCCACGGAGGCGGCAGTTATATAACTTGTTTTTGAGGAATGGTATGAGTTTCTTTTTCCTTAATGTTTAAGTGCTCATAATTCATAATTCATAATTCGAGCTTAGCGAGATCGTAGCACGTAGGTTGAAGCCGGTTTTTCACCCTGTTGCACCAGGACGAGTGAGACGGTCCGTCGGGTAATGCCGTCGGAGCGACCGTTGCCGGTGCGGTTGGCTTCCACCACCGTGACGGTGTCGCCCGCGCGCTCGGTGATGATCATCATATGGCCGTGGCGAGTTTGGTTGTCGGAGCTGGGCCACATCCACACCAGCACGTCGCCACGCCTCGCTTGCCGGGGATGCACGGCCCGGTAGCGTTGGGCCAGCCGCGTCACCATGGCGCGTGTTTCTTCCAAGCGCCATTTGGCCTGGTCCAGCGGGTGGATGTTCACTCCCATCTGGTGCTGCCATGTCAGTGTCAAGTGGCGCGGGCGAGCGGCAAAAGGAATGCGCGCGGCGGCGTTGGCGAATCCCGCGCAGTCAAGCCCCTGATTGTGCCGACTGTTCGGCCAAGCGGTTGGGTCGGCGCCGAAGGCGAAACCGCCGTTGGGCAGGTACAGTGTTCGCGCGGCGGAACGATACAACATCACTCCGTGCATGGAGTGATGCAAGGCGACGGGGACAGCGCAGGGGAATAGCAACCGCATATGGGCGATCGCGTCATGCCAAAAGGTTTCTTGCGCGTCGTCATGTCGCACGGCCAAGTTCATGCTCAGCAAGGCGATTTTCAGGGTCGTGGCGGCGTAGCCGTCGCCCCATTTACTTGGTATGGCGAGGGGTCGCGACGCGAACAGATCGTGCTCGGACAGGCGATGCAGGAGGAGAAGGCAGTCGTCGAGGATCCACCCGTCGCGGCTAAGGTGATTGACACCCGCCCGCAACTCGCGCGTGAACGTATGGCCGGATTGCTTGAGCCGCTGAATTCTTTTATCCGTTTGTTGCAGCTGAAGCTTGGCGTTGTGGAGAAATGAAGCAGCCTGTCGCCGCGCGTGTTGTTGCTCGGTCTTTTCCAACGATTCCCACACAGGCGTTAAAGAGTGTTGCAACCAGGTGATATCGTGTTGGTTTGCCTGTTTCACATCCTGCTCGATCTCGTCGGCGCGAGCGAGAACGGCGTTGGCGATGCGGTGTTGATCGTCGAACGACCGACCCGAGCCCAGCAGGCAAAAGGTGGTCAACAGTGCCCAGCACGTGATGGGCAGAGAGTGATTACTTCCTTTTCTCTTGTCATCCCCGTTTCTTCTTTTGTCATCCCCTTCTCTTCTTTTGTCATCCCCGCGAAAGCGGGGATCCAAGCGTGCGAAACGATGTAGGGAACCCGTTTTGGTGTGTTTCTTGCCCGTAGAGACGCGATTAATCGCGTCTCTACGGTTCTGCGCGCCACTACTCGAGGCGCGGGAGGGTTGAGGGCTAGCGCTTTTTTTGGGCATTGTGTGCTGATTCTAGTACACTGGTAAGCCTGAGTTTGGCTTAAAGGGTATTGTTCGATCGGATTGTTTGAAACGTTCCGGCGGCGCGGTAGGCGTCGAAGCGATAGAAAGGGATTGTACATTGCGCATACACGATCATCTCCGGGGCGCGCTGTGGATTCTGTTGGCCAGTTTGGTGAGCAACGGCAACGATATTCTCACGCGGTTGCTGGGCTGGCGGCTAGACCCCATGCAGGTCGCCTTTTGCCGCTTTTTCTTTGCCGCCGTAGTGTTGGTTCCCATCCTATTTTTTCGGGCGCGACAGGCATTCGTGACCGCTTATCCCGTCATCCACGGTTTGCGGGCCTTGTTGGGATTCGTGGCCGTGACGTGTTGGTGCTACGGCGTGCCGCGCGTGCCCTTGGCGGTGGCGGCGGTGCTGGCGCAGACGGTGCCTTTGTTTGTTTTGCCCATGGCGGTGGTGTTTTTGCATGAGCGCGTGGGGTGGCGGCGGCTGTTGGCAACGCTATGCGGCTTTGGCGGCATTTTGGTGATTGTTCTCCCCCAGCGCGGCGCCGGCTCGGCGCAAGGAGCGCAAACCACCGTCGGCGCCGGCCTGTGGGCGCTGGTATTGGCCGCGCTGTGTTTTGCCGCCAGCGACGTGCTCAATAAAAAAGTCGCGGGTAAGGAGAGCTCCCTGGCGGCCATCTTGTATTTTGCCGTGGGGACAGCGTTTTTAGGCGCGATTCCCGCTTGGCGCGCGTGGCAGGCGCCGACGGGGTTTGAACTGACGGCTCTGGTGGCGTTGGGCGTGGGGGGCAATGGGATTTTGTATTGTCTGCTGCGCGCCTTTGCTAGGGCTGAAGTGTCGGCATTGGCGCCGTACAAGTATTTGGAACTGGTGTTTGCCGGAGTATTTGGTTTTGTCTTGTTTAGCGAATTGCCCGCGGCCAACCATTGGCTCGGGGCGGCGATCATCGTGCCCGCCACCTTTGCCGTTGCCTATTACGAAACGCGGGCGCCAAAGTCTGACTAACACCAATCCGCGAAAAAAACGTTCCCATCCTTGTCATTCCCGCCCCCGCCTCCGCGAGGGTAATCTCCAGCCCCGAATCCAGTTGTCATCCCTGCGGAAGCAGGGATGGGAACGCAAAACGATTGAGGGGTGTCAACGCAAAGTAGAAACTTCCCTTTTTGAGGGGAGTGGGGGGTTGTTTGACGGGGTGTTTAGGATTCAGCCAGAGCTGTTTTTTGGGCTAGGGGGAGCTTGACAGGCTGGTTGTGGGTTGTTGCATGGGCGCATGGGTTAAAGGTGGGGGCGGCGTGGAACAATAAGCTGGTTAAAGTTTGAGTGGAAAAAAAAGTGATGCATGAGGGGGTTCATCTTTTTGTTCGCGACCTACGACTCGCGGCGTGCGTGGGAACATCGGAGCAGGAGCGTGAAGAGCCGCAACAACTGGTGGCGCAACTCAATCTGATCACGGACACGATTGCCGCCTGTCACAGTGACGTATTGGCGGACACGGTGGATTACGCCGCCTTGACCCATCACTTAGCGCAAGAGGCAGGGAAAAAACAAACGCGCCTGCTCGAAGCTTTAGCCGAGCGACTTGTGCAAGCGTGTTTCCAGTTCGACCAGCGCATTGTTGCCGTGTCATTGCGGTTGGAAAAACCACAAGCCCTGCCGCAAGCGGCTGCCGCGGCCGGAGTCTTCGTGCACCGGGAAAACCAGCCCCCCGCGGGGGTTTGCTTGTCTCGCCGAAGGGTTTTGGAACAAGGGGACCGCCGGAAAGTATCGAAGAACTTTCTGGGGCAAGAGCAAAGCCGCTTGAGGCGGCCACGCGAGCGAGAGACCACGACATGTTGAAAACCGCGATACCTGAAATGAGCGAGGATGATGTCGCCTCGCGAACCCAAGAGGCGCGTGAGTCCCACGGGACCGTCTCGATACGCTCGACGATTCACCGCTTGTTAACGCAATTGGGGGAAGATCCAGCCAGAGAAGGGCTGAGCCAAACCCCGCGCCGCGCGGCGGAAAGTTGGCAATTCCTCACCGGCGGTACCCAAGTGTGCGCGCGCGCGATTGCGCGAGAGGCCGTGTTCAAAAGCCCCGGCAATGATCTTGTGGTGCAACGAAACATCGAATTCTATTCCTTGTGCGAGCACCATCTGTTGCCGTTTTTTGGCCACATGCATGTGGCGTATTTGCCACAAGGAAAGCTGATTGGTCTGAGTAAGATCGACCGCACGGTGGATGTTTTTGCCAGACGGCTGCAATTGCAAGAACGCCTAACGCGCCAGGTCGCCGACACGCTGGAAGAGGTCTTGCTGCCGCGCGGCATTGCCGTGATTGCGCAAGCCCATCACCTCTGCTTGAAAATGCGAGGCGTGCAAAAACAAGGCACCACCACGCTCACGTGTGTCACGCGCGGAGCATTTGACACGGATACGGCGCTTTTTGCCAAATTGCTGCACTTGCTCAATCTAAAGGATCCCCTGCCGCTTGCGACGGGGTCACCTTAATTCGGCAAGGTCGGGGATTCATTCCTCGACTGCGCAGCCGGGGGGGGCCGCAAAGTATCGAACATGAGGTCCCCGAAAAGTACCGCAGGCGCGAGCCGAGAACACTTTTTGGGGCAAAGCGAAGTGAGAACTTTGTGGGGGTGGTTGAATATGCCCCCAGCCCCTTTGCCAAAGCCGCTTACCAAGCGCATGTCGAGTAAACGCAACCCTGTTTATTTTGTGCCGTAGGGTATATGGCTCGACACGCAGGGTAATCCTTGCAATCATTTATGTGCCCACGACATTGTTTGTTAAAAGGAGGGTGTTCACCGCATATGTCAGCCATTTTTCTCCCAATACGGAGACAATCTTCTTTCAATCGGTGACACCACCCTCTCATCACCTCCTGCACCGCATTAAGCTGCTGGGGTGAGTTTTCCACGTTCTCGTTGCATGCGATTGTCAAAACCAGCATGCTGAATAAGGCACAGTCGATAAATTTGTTCCTCTTCATGAGCATCCTCTTTGTTTTTCAGCTTTATAACGTGAAAACATCCCGCGAGGATGATCTATTTCGTTTGGGTGACATCGGAGAACCTTGGGAAAAGATTAAGGAATGGCGCGATCCGAGCCGGAAAACACAAGGTTCAAAATCATGGATTTTCTTTTTCGGAACAAGTCTATTGCCCCCGGACGCCAAGAAAGCAAGCCCCCGCGGGGGGGTTGCGGGTTTGTCGATGGATCTGTTAGGGATAAGGCAACACTCTTGCTTTTAGCAAAAGTGTTATCGGGGGGTCCTTCGTGTCGCCAGACGCGGAGGGCTCCTTGGTCTTGACATGTCACTAGAAGGTGATTACTATAAGGCTTAGGTAGTCGGATGGGCCGACTACTTACGATAACACGGAGCAAGAGGATGAAAGTCAAAACAAAAGACAGGGAGTTTGTTAAGGAAGCGGGGCTTGCGCTGCTGGAGACGTACTTTCGCGAGAAGGTATTTTTCGAGCTAGCGCTAGACGGAGCACTTGTGCCTAAGGCTACCGGCCCCTTCGCCGATGCGGCCAACGCTCGCGTCAGACAGCTGATGCGCGACCTAGAAGAACTGTTGCGGCAATATAAGCAACAGCCGCCCACGCAAACCTAAAACGCTGATTTAAAGATTGGTGGGATGGTCGGATCACCGACCATCCCGTCGTCGTACGGAAGTCTCACCTTCGGGGGGTTTTCCAAAACAAACCAAGATGATCGCGTTTTGAATGATGAGCTATAGCAAGCTTTAGTTGAATCAGGGGAAATCATAGGTCTATCAGTGGTGGCTTTGTACAGAGATTCCTCAGAGCACTACTACATGGCCAACCAAGGGAATGGGGTAGAGC
>JBCCEG010000053.1:0-8069 GCA_039030455.1 Myxococcota bacterium
ACCCGACAAGTTATTTCGATGCACTGGGATTACCAAGATTACACGTTACGTAGCGTGTTTCACCAGCCGAACCGCCGTGGTACGGACCCGTATGCCCGGTGGTGTGACAGGGAAAGCCCGCGAGGGAATACCTATGTCAATATCTTTGCCTTGAAATTCTGCCACGTGGCAGCTGAATTTCCTCCACATCATGGAGGAAATTCCATCGTGAAAAGGTGGAAATTACAGGAACTTGTGACTCGTCCCGCGCTTTTTACGAGAACGGAATTGGTAAAGCGTATAGCCCCGTGCCAAAACGGAGCGCCTGTTCACCTAGATAGAGCACGGCACCGCATGTCCATCTATTACCGGCATGTTCGGCGAGCTTGCGTAGGCCGCTGAAATTTCGTCGTGAAACGTTGCCCGAGGCCTTGACTTCCAATCCGACGATGCGCCCGTCGGCTGCTTCTAGCACCACGTCTACTTCGCACCCAGAGTGCGTACGGTAGTGGTACACTCTTATCGCTAGGTCGCTCCAGCTAGCGTGTTTACGAATTTCGTTCATGGTAAACGTCTCCAACATGGGTCCCCAGTTAGGGGAGTTGATCAGTCCCTTCGCATCCAACCCTAGCAGGTAACACAAAAGCCCCGTGTCTTCCCCGTACAGCTTGGGCGCTTTGACTAGTCGTCTGCCGCGGTTGGCACACCACGCTGGCCGCGTATGGATCAAAAACAGAGTTTGCAGCAGGATCAAATATCGCCGCAACGTCGTCGCGGCAATGCCGCTTGTACGTGCTATTTCTTCGGTATTCATGAGTTGGGCGGAGCGGTTTGCCAGCAACCGTAGGAGTTGCTCCAGGCGATGCATGGAGGTTATTTGAGCAAGTTCGCGTGCGTCGCGCTGCAACAGCGCGGTTACGTACGAACGGAACCATGCCTGGCGGCGTTTGAGAGAGGTGCGTTTATTGATTTCGGGGTAACCGCCGGAGGCAATGCGTTCGGCTGCGGTGTCGCGCGCTTGTCGTGTTTCCGAAGCTGTATCTAGGAGTTTCTCGTGTTGTTTAGGGTCAAATAGCGCTTCAATCCAGTCTGTTGGTTTGCCTCGGAGCTCGCTGGTTGACAGTGGGTGCAGGGTGAGGATTTCCATGCGTCCTGCCAGCGAGTCCGCCACACGGGGCAAAAAAAGGACATCCGCAGACCCTGTGAGAATGAACTGCCCCGGCCGTCGTCGTCGGTCAACTAAATTTTTGATCGCTAGAAAAAGATCCGGAACACGTTGGGCTTCGTCAATGATCAAAGGACTTCCCGGCTGTTGCAAAAAACCCTGTGGATCGGTCTGGGCTGCCGCCAGTGCCGTTGTATCGTCCAGCGTGACGTAGGCGCTTGCCGACCGTGCTGAGCACAGCATGCGCATTAACGTGCTTTTGCCAACCTGCCTGGGTCCTCGGACAAACACCACGGGCGTATCGCTTAGGGCGTGTTGCAGCTGCGGAAAAACAAAGCGAGGGTAATCCATGGTTCTAGTATACCGAATGCTACCTTGAAAATCCACCGCTTTGTGGCTGAAATTCCGCCACATATCGGATGAAAATCCGCCGCCGAATGGTGGAATTTACGTATTTGCGATGCATTTGACCTGAAAATCCACCGTATTGTGGGTGATATTCCGCCGGATAACGGCTGAAATTCCACCACTATATGGCGGAATTTACGGTTTTTTTTGAAGATGCGTACCTTCGTCTTTTGCTGTTTGGCCGGGGAGTTCATTTTGTGCATCAGTCGATGCATCCGTGTCTCGTAAGACCCACAGGACCGCGTTTCGCAGCAGGCGTCTGGCGCTGCGACCGCTAGTTCGTTTGAGGGTGTGTATGAGGGGTTTGCTATCGCCTTCATCGATAGCTAGCAGAAGTTCGCGTTTCACTTGCTGCTTTTCGCTAGGAGTCAAATCCAACCATGTGACGCATCCAATTCCAAGTCCAAGGCATATAAGGCCGGAGAATATCCATTTTATCAAGCCCAACACTTTGTCACACTCCTTGACTCGGATTCACGGGATTTGACGGATGGCCGGATAATGGAATAACAGCGAGGGAGAGGAAATGATAGTAGTGGAGTTGCGCGCTTTATTCAAGCCGGTCATCGCCGCAATCCTATCAATCCCTCTGGTCTGCGGTACTAGTGGATTCCCCGCCGCGAGCGGCGGGGTCACCTTTTTTGGCAAGGTCGGGGATTCATTCCCCGACCGCGCAGCCGAGGGTCCCCAAAAAGTATTGAGCGAAGCGAAAACTTTTTGGGGCAAAGCCTGGGCCCTTCGGACCCAGGTCGGCAACCAGTTTTTTCCCCAGAAAGTTCTCGCACGGTTCGATACTTTCCGGGGGACCCGGTTGCCTCTCCTGCTTACCGCACGGAGGGGTCTTCGACCCCCGGGTCGAGTCCAGAGGATTCTCCCCTGTTCTGGACACGGTCTCTGCACCGCAGAGACCTTCCGCTGTCGCGGCGCCCTCCACAGCCACAGGAGCCTCTTCTTAATCACGCAAGGCGGTGCGCAGCCCAAAAAATATTGAGCAGAGGCCCTCACAAAGTACCGGAGCGACAGCGAGGACAGGGCCCCGAAAAAGTATCGAGCCTCGCGAGAACTTTTTTGGGAAAAGAACACTTTGTGAGGCAAAGCGAAGCGAAAACTTTTTGGGGGTTGAATCCCCGCGATTTGTAGAACTAGGCTACCTTGTCGGAATGGGAGCCTTATCTTGGGGAAAAGCGTCATGATGAGCATTGTAGCAGGTCTAGTTCGGAGCAAGCGGGCTGCCCGGAATGTTTTGCTGGCCTTTTTGTGGTTGGCTGTCGCGGGTGTTCTTTTTCTTGTGCGTGAGGCGTTGTTGCCATTTGTTTTGGCGGTTTTGCTGGCTTATGTGGTGAATCCGTTGGTAAGCTGTCTTGGCATGCCGTGGTTTGGCTCCAAGCGGTTGTCTCGCCCAGCCGCCGTTGCTTTGGTCTATGTATTGATGGGGGCTTTGTTAACGATTTTGGGGGCCGCGTTTTTACCACGCTTTTACCAAGAGATGGTGAGGCTGGCAAAAGCTGTTACGCTTGCCGTCAATGCTGTTGATGAAGAGTCCGTCTTTGGGGCGGTGCGGCGACTAGAGCTTTTCCTACACGACCATGGGTTGCCGATTCGGCTAGGTTCTTCCAGCTTGCCTCAAGGAGAAAAAGCCTTTGCCAAGGGCGCGGAACCGTTTCTTTCGGTTGACTTAGCTCAGATAGCGAAAGACATGCTGCAGCAGATTCTCGGTTCCATTCATAATCAGGTGGCGTTTGTGGCTGGTTCCGTGCAAGATTTTATCGCGGGAGTAGCCCACTTTCTGTTCAAGACGCTTCTTGTATTTATGATCGCCGCGTTTTTACTGATTGATTTGGAGAGCATCAAGGAATTTGTGTTTTCGCTTGTCCCCCGGGAAAAGCACGGGTTCTTTAAAAAGTTTCTTGCCAATGTGGACAGAGGGCTGGCCGGTGTGGTTCGAGGGCAGCTGACCATCTGTTTCGTGAACGGCGTGTTGACTCTGATCGGTCTGTTGTTGCTGGGGATTCCTTTTGCATTGGTGCAAGCCACCGTTGCTGGAGTTTTGAGCATTGTCCCCATTTTCGGCAGCATCATCAGCACGGTTCCCATCGCCGTGATTGCATTGACGCAGTCGGTGCTGACTTGTGTGCTAGCCGTGGGGTGGATTCTTCTTATCCACGCGCTAGAGGCCAATTTTCTCAACCCCAAGATCATGGGGCATACCGCTAAAATGCATCCATTGTTGGTGATTTTCGCCTTGGTGCTGGGAGAGCACTTTTACGGGCTCGTGGGAGCCTTGTTGGCCGTGCCTGTTGCCAGTGTGCTGCAAACCATCTTTCACATTTTTTTACGGAAGCTGCAACAGCTCGATGCCGCAATCGCTCCGGCGGCTCATTCCGATCCCGGTCAAGAAATTCCGGCCGACGCGTGATGTTGCGCTCCCGAAAAGGGGAGATCCTTCGTGCTTCGCACTGCCGGATGACGGCAGTGAGGGAGGGAATGACAAGCAAGGAGGGAATAGCAGCGCTGTTGTAAACGTCTTTACCAAGGACGCGTTGTGAACCGGAGGCCTTTTGTTGACGACACGGAGCCAAGCCGCAGCGTTGTTGGTCTTGGCGTTTAGCCTGTCTGGCATCGGGGTTTTGTGGCGCATGCCGCGCGATGGTCGCCTTCCTTCACCATGTGCCGACCCCGCGCGCGGGGGAGGCCGCCTACGGTGCGACGGGCGGGGAAAACCTCCCGGCGCTCGCGCGGTGCTGATTGGCCATAAACTCGACGTGAATCGCGCCGATGTTCGTGAACTCTCACACGTGCCGGGCGTTTCCGCGAAACTCGCCGCGCGCATCGTGGCGCATCGCGAGCGGAAGGGCCCCTTTGCCACGCTGGAGAAGCTGCGGGCAGTGCGCGGCATCGGGGCGAAAACCGTTCAGAAGCTCGCGCCGTTTCTTACGACGGGGCCGTAACCGTGTAGAGACGCGATTAATTACGTCTCTACAACGTCACGAATAGACGTTTACCAATCCCATTTGAATCGTTGGTCGTAGGACAGGGCAAGGCCGCCCTTCAACGCCGAGCCAAACGTCCCCAGATCCTTCATGGTGTTTGCCGTTAGTGATTCGCCAAGAATGGCGATGCTTAAATGTCCGACGATGCCGAAGAGCAACTTGCCGTTGAGCTTGAGCTCCAGCGCCTCTTTATCTCTTTGCAGGCTTGCCACATCGGCAAACGGGATAAAGCCGTTGAGCTCGGTTGTCAGCTTGAACGTAACAGGCTTCCAACTCCACTTATCTTCGTAGGCAACTTGCAGCCCGGCGTTCAAAGCCTGGTTCGGATCTTCCAGTTCCTCCAAGTTGAGTCTGGCGATGGGGCCCGCGCGAAATACGTTGGCGTGGCCGGTGTGCGCCGGTGGGCGTACCGAGGTCCCCAGAAAGAACTCCAGCTTGTTCTTTCTGTCGCCCAGCCATTTTTTACCGTCGTCCGAGTCCGCCGTTTGCTCCGTCAACGCTTCAATCACGGGGGCGTATTGGAATAGCTTGGTTTCGTAGGATGCCTTGGCCAGCGGCGAGAATGTCCACTTATCGGGCTTTTCCAACAAACGCTCCATGGGAACGCGCAGCTCGTATTCAGCCTTGATTTTGTCGTCGATCGGCTTGCCGTTGCGATCGGTGTGGAAGAACTGAAAGGTTCCCGTCACGCCCGTGTCCACCGCCGGGCCTTCGTAAGCCAGCTCCAATCCTGTGTTGGCCAGCACGTGCAGCGAGAAGTCCTCCAGCAGATCTCCGTTCACGTTGAACTGATTATCCTTGTCGTCTCGCCACGTTTCCGCCCGCGCAACGGAAGATTGGATGTGGCCTCCCAGGTCAATCTCCTTGATGTCGAGAATGAAGGCATGGCGAGCCTTGCCATTTGCCTGCCGCAAAAACTTACCACATGCATCCGTCGACAACTCCCTGCCCTCCGCGAACGCTGCCTCAACCAACCCCTCCACGCGAGGTGAGTTGGTGATCGCCTGTGTGATGTGATCGGGATCAAACTTATCCACGCCCCTTGTTCTCGCCTTGCCCCAAACCTTGAGCTTGCTTTTCTTGGAAATATAAGTATCCAGTTGATCGGCTTGGATACTATTCGAACTCAGCATCCCCTGTTTTTTGAGGAACGTTGTTATCGCGGTAAAAACGCGTTCCGTCATGACGACACGGTACATCTCCTCGGCATGAACGCCGCGTTTCTGGATGGTCGGGCCCTTCAACTCGCCGCCAACCAGCGTGAACGGTACGGGGAATTCCCCCTTTTTCGCCAAGGTAAACACTTGCTTGAGCGCGTGACCACTGAGCTTGACCAGCACCACCCGGCCGTTCACCGATTGCCACAGTGCCGTCAAAGCCTCTTGCGGCAAAGCCCCCGTCACGGTCGTTAGCGGCTCTCGCGCCTGGCCTATCAGAGCGGAACGGGCCTTGGGAACCTGTTGCAGTAACAGGCTCCCGAGGATTTGATCCAGCTCGTCGGCGGTCCATACGTTTTTGCCGTCACCGAGCTCGCCGCGGGCGGGCAAGCCGGGTGATTGTTGCAGTGCTTGACGGCCGCTGACCTCAAACAGCTGGGCGTCCGGCGCCAACGTGCGTTCGGCGGCCAACGCGTGGCGGATCACGTGAATACGCGTGGGGTTGCCCTTGCGGTCCAGCTCAACCCGCAGTTCCGTGACGTCCTCGGGGGAGATGTCGATGCGAGCCCCCAGCGCCCGACCCATGGCGGCGTTTTGCGCGTTCAGGGAGATGTCGGCGCGCGGCGGTAGGCTCCCCAGTGCTCTGTCCGCGGGCGCGACCACCACGTCGAATAGGGGACTCGCGGCCGCTTGTTGCGCCGACGCCGCATCCAGTGCCAGCGCCATCGCGAAGGGGATTTGCCGTGCTTGCTCCAGCTGACTTGCCTGTGTCATGGACTGTTGCCGATTCACCGGTGTTGCTCCCTTGGGCAAAAAAGCGCCGCCTTCTTGTGTTCCATCCCCCACCAACGACAGTTGCAGCCGCTGCGACCCAACTTGCACCACTTTGCCTGTTTGCAACTCCTCCCCCCGCGCGGGCACGAGGTAAGCCTTTTTAGCGAGCAAGTTGGGCTGTACGGCAAAAGATTCAAGCTCCCCGCGCCTAGCGGTGAGCGCGATTGGCGAGCGCTGCAGCAACATGCTTTGTACGGCAACGGCGGCATCGGGATCTTCCGGCGGCAGCGCGTTTCCTAAATCTAGATAGGCCGTGGGCAGAGACTTATCCTTGCGAAGACGGTCCACAATGCCCAGCGCACGCGCTAGCGAAGCGGACTGGCGCGCGACGAATAAAAAGCGTTCGGAGCTTTGGGCATAGCCCCCCACGGCGCCTGTTGTGTAAAACAACTCGTCTTTGCCGTCGGGCCACCGCACGGTGTTTGTTTTCCCTGTCAGATCGACGGCGAGCAGTTGTTGACCCTCGATTGTGTAAATCGCGAGAGCATGTTGTTGGAGCGTTCCCGATAGCTCTCTGGTCAAAAACGGGTCGGTGAAATTGGGGATCATTGGCGTGGCGTTCTTTTTTTCCATAACCGGCAACCCAAATCCTAGGACATGAGGTCCCGCTATGGTCCGCAGAGTTCCTTGCGTGTCGGGAGTTTTCCCCTTAGCGGCTAGAATTGCCTCTTTGCTTATACGACTTTGTGTAACGAACAACGTGTCTTGACTGCGCAGCACACTCAGCCCCGGCTTTTCGAGCGTGAAGGGACCTTGATCAGGGTGAACGACGTCGCCTTGGCGCAGCAGCGTGCGGTAGAAAGCGCGTTCGCTGTTTAGCTGCCCTAAACCGTTTGTCATGATGAAACGGACAGTGGACGTTTTTCGCGATGCCGCCGGCACCGGCTCGGTTGATTGCTTAGGAGTTTCCGCAAAAGCAACCGCGCTAGCCAACGATGCGGCGAGACAGATGAAACGAACGGACACGAACATGATGAATTCCTCCTAGATCGAAGTTAAGTTATCGGGACCGACGCGCGGGAACGACAACGTTCCTTGTTATCCGCGAGAGCGTCACCTGCGCGTCTCTTGTTAGGGTTATCCTCTCTCTTTGGCTGTGTCAAGAGTGTTTTTGGAAAATTGTCAACGCAAAGCTGTAATGTCCCCTTTGTTGTTTCTGCAGGAGGCAGAAACAACAAAGGGGACATGAGGGACGTTATCACGTTGAGCAAAAAGGAGTTGGATCGGGTCACGGTGCTGCAACAGTGCCTACAGGGACATCTCACACGTGTGCAAGCAGCCAAGAGGCTGGAATTGAGCTATCGCCACACCAAACGCCTGACGAACGCCCTGCGTCACGGCGGGCGAGAAGCCCTGGTTTCCAAACGACGCGGCAAGCCCGGCAACAACCGCATCCACCAGGACGTCCGCCAACGGGGTGTCCAACTCATCCGCGATCGGTATAGCGACTTCGGCCCCACCTTGGCGCGCGAGAAACTCGCCGAACTCCACCACATCAAAATCTCCAGGGAAACCCTCCGCAAGTGGATGATGGAC
>JBCCEG010000054.1:0-8033 GCA_039030455.1 Myxococcota bacterium
CCAGCCGACTTGTGCCAATAGCGCCATGCCCAGGGCGAAACGCGCCACGTTGTTTGTCTTTCTCATTTTCTTGTTCTCCTGTTGTTTGTGCCGTTGCCCTCGCGACGCGAAGACTCCGGCGGTTTTGTTATGGCATCACCCCGTTTGATCCCATGCGGGTCAGCATACGATGGCCATAAGGGTTGTCAAGCGATTTGCGCACGGCCGAGGGCGGCGGGAACTTTTTCGTGAAGTTACTTGAGATCTTGGATAAAAAATGACCGAATTACCGGGTAAGAAAGCAACCGCCGTCGTGGAAAAATGCGTCGCTTGCGCCTCGGGTGTTGACAGCGATCCAGCGTTGCGATAGCGTGTGTAAATGTCATTTAGCCAAATGATAGGAGGAAACAATGACAACCGAAAGCCCTGAGCCAAATTACGAAAAACTGATGCTGTGGACCTTTATCACAATCTTTGCGTTGTTGGGGTTCTTCACGGTGTACAACCACTATTTCCCCGAAGAAAACAAGCCGATGCGCCCCGTGCCCACCCGCATGCAGCAAAAGGATTCGGGCAACTCGGACAAGGCGGAGTCGCCTGATGCCGGTGCCGCCGAAGAAAAGGATGGCGGCAAGGACAGCGCCGAATAGCTCCGGCCGCGAGCTCCGGCGCTTGGCCTTCGGCCAATCCACCGAGCAATTATGGATGATGAGTTATGAGCTAAAACATGCAAGCTCATAACTCGTAATTCCTCAATTGATAATTGCTCCCCGTGAGCGGCGTGATAGGCTTTGCTTATGGCCACATATGCCGTTGGGGATATACACGGGTGCTACCGCACGCTGCGAGCGCTGCTGCGCGCGGTGCGCTTTCGGCCCGGGCGCGACCAGGTTTGGCTGGCCGGCGATCTGGTGAATCGCGGCCCGGCTTCGCTAGACGTGTTGCGGTGGGCCCGCGACATGGGCGACGATGTAAAAGTCGTTTTGGGCAACCACGATATCTATCTGTTGAGCTGCTGGCGGGGTTTGGCGGAACCCGAGCCGCCCTTGTTGCCGGTGCTTGCTTCGCGAGACGTCGATAGGCTGTTGGGGTGGCTGCGCGCGCAGCCGTTACTTATCCAACGAGATCGCTTTGTGATGGCACACGCGGGGGTGTTACCCTGCTGGACCATCCCTCAAGCCGTGGGTTACGCGCGGGAGTTGCACCAAGCGCTGTGTGACAACCGGCTACGGTCGGTGTTGACCCACTGGCGTCGGTCATTTCGGATTTCCACAAGGCGTTGCGCGTGGCATCCCTATTTGACGGGTATCGCGCGGCACAGTGTTCACCTGAGTGTGTTGACTTGCATGCGGATGTGCACGAGCCGCCGCCGCATGGATCCGGCTATGTGGAAGGAGCATCCCGCGCTCGCGCCAAGAGGACAGTGGCCGTGGTTTGCTTGGCGGCCAAGCCATTGGCGGGGTTACACAATTCTCTTTGGCCACTGGGCGTCACTGGGTTTTTATCGCGCCGACGGCGTGGTGTGTTTGGATTCGGCGTGCGTGTGGGGCGATCGCTTGACGGCGCTGTGTCTGGAAACAGGGAAGGTGACGTCCCACCCGTTGATTGATTCCGTCGAAAAACCGCCTGGAGTTTCCTAAAATGGATTCCCGCCTGCGCGGCCTTCCAAAAAGGTCCCCGCGCTGCTTTTCCGATGAAAAGTTGGCGAAATGCCCCAAAATGGATCCCTGCCCCTGCTCGGGGGCAGGGGTGACAACCTTTCGCAGGGATGACAGGGTGGGGGGATCCGCATTAGAACTGCTTGAAAACGCACATTCGACAAAAAATAATACACTTTTTCTGTCATTCCTGCGAAATTCGGGGTCCCCGAAAAGTATTTGTGCGGAGCACAAAACTTTTTGGGGTAAAAAGCAGGAATCCATGGAAAAAGTGCCAAAAAGCGGATCCAATGGGTTTTTGGAAGTCCCCCTGCGCGGGAATGACAAAGAAGGAGTGCGAGAATGACAAAAAGGAGCGGAGGGAATGACAAAAGAAGGGTACGGTTTTTTGTGAGACTTGCATTTTCGTCTAGACTTAAAGCGCTTCCTTCACTTTGCCATTCCCGCCTGCGCGGGAATCCATAAACAAGGACCGATGTGAGTAGTAGTCAGACTAACGGAGCGGAACTCAAAGGGCAATTGCAACGCCAGCTAACACAATTACAGCACCAGTTGACCGCGCTGTGCCCCCCCCAAGAGTCCGAGAGTGCGCAACAGCGGCTGCGGGAGCTTGATGCCCGGATGCAATCGGCTGATTTTTGGCAATGCGCCGCTGCCGCCGCGCGTGTGCGGCAGGAACACACACGGTTGCGCGAGCGGCTGCGGCATGAACGGCAAGTTCGGCAACAGCTTGATGATTGCCGGGAGCTTCTTGAAGTTCTGAAAGATGAAGAGACGGATTCTTTGAGCCAGCTGCAAGAGGAAGTTGAACATGCGCGGCGGCAGGTGAGTGCTATTCGCATCAAGCGCATGCTGCGGGGGCCGCATGATGGGTGTGATGCCATTATCGTCATCAACGTGGGCCAGGGGGGCGTGGATGCACAGGATTTTGCCCAGATGTTGTTGCGCATGTACAAGCGCTACACACAGTCGCGGGGCTACCGCGCCGAGCTCGCCGATCTGCAAGAGGGTGATGAAGCGGGCATTAAAAGCGCGACCCTGCTGGTTGCGGGGGAGTCGGCCTACGGCTACCTCAAGGCCGAGATCGGCGTGCATCGCTTGGTGCGGATCTCACCGTTTGACTCCGGTGGTCGCCGCCATACCTCGTTCGCCGCCGTGTGGGTGATGCCCCAGGTGGAGGAGGATGTGGATATCGTCGTTCGGCCCGAGGATGTGCGCGTGGACACCTTTCGCGCGGGCGGCGCGGGCGGACAGCACGTGAATAAGACGGATTCGGCCGTGCGCCTGACGCACGAGCCCACGGGCATTGTGGTGCAGTGCCAGTCCGAGCGCAGTCAATTGCAAAATCGCGCCACGGCAATGAAGTTGCTCAAGGCGCGGCTGTACGAGCTCCAGATGCACAAACGGCTGGAGGAGAAAAACAAAGCGGAGGCCGCTAAGCGTCAAGCTTCATTCGGCTCGCAGATTCGCAACTATGTTCTCGCCCCCTATCGGCTGGCCAAGGATTTGCGCACGGGTTATGAAGTTGGCAATGTAGACGCGGTGCTGGATGGGGATATTCAGCCATTCATCGAGGCGTATTTGCTGCACATCAACGAGAGTGGAGGCACGACCGATGCGTGAATCGTTCATGCGCCATGCGGTGTGGAGTCGGCACAATGGGGTGGCCGTGGTGGGTGCCACGGGCATGGTGGGGCGTTGTCTGTTGGCGCTATTGCACAAGCGAGGGGTCCCCGCCGCGTCGGTGCGCGCGTTTGCCTCCGCGCGCTCGGCGGGGACCACCGTTGCGTTTGGCCCCGATCAGCTGCCGGTGCAAGAGGTGAAGCCGGGGGCTTTTGTCGGAGTCCGGTTTGCTTTTTTCGCGGTGAACGCGGCGGTGGCGCGGTCGCTGTGCCCCCAGGCCGTGCGCGAAGGGGCTGTGTGTCTTGATAAGTCGAGCGCGCATCGCCTGTTGCCCGACGTGCCGCTGGTGGTGCCCCAGATTAACGCTGAACGCCTGGCGGGTTATCGCGCGCGCGGCATTGTCGCCAGCCCCAATTGCGTGGCCATTCCCGTGACGCGTGTCCTGGCCGTTTTGCGGCAGGGCGCGCCGCTGCAACGCGTGGTGGCGTGTACGTACCAGGCCGCTTCGGGCGCGGGTGACGCGGGCGTGCGGCGTTTACAACAGGCACTGTGTGACTTTGCCGCCACACCCTCCATCGATATGGATGTGGCGGGCGGTGGTCCGCGGGGCTCAAGCCAAACAAAAGGGGACGCAGTCCCCCTGCCCGGGATTCCGGAGGGGGAGCCATTCCTGCCCCATGGCAGGAGTGAAGAAGAGGAGAAGGTGGTGCGAGAGTGTCGGCGTGTGTTAGAGGCGCCGGAATTGCCCATGGAAGCCACGTGTGTGCGTGTGCCGGTGTTTCACGGCCATGCCGTCGCATTGCACGCGGCGTTTGACGGCCCCCTGTCCGTGGAACGCGCGCGCGGCTTGTTGGCCGAGGCCGAAGGCGTCAAGCTGGTGGACGAGGGCAGGCTAGGGCCGTACCCTACATCCGTGGATGTAACAGGGACGGATATGGTGGCGGTGGGTCGCGTGCGGCGTGACCGATCGGTCGCGCATGGTTTGGCGTTGTGGGTGTGCAGCGACAACGTGTGCGTGGGCGCCGCGCTCAACGCGGTGCGCACCGCCGAGATTCTGTACGAACGGTATTGGGAGCGGTGAGAGTTATGATACCCATTAAGGGAGTGGAAACATCGCGCGCCTTATGCAAGCCGGCCATCCTGCAATCCTATCAATCCCTCTGGTCCGCGGTGCTAGTCTTGTTGTTGGGTTTTGCGCTCCCTTCGCTTGCTTTGGAGCAAAAGACCGGTTCGGACGGCCAAGGCAATGCGGGCACGACAGACAGCACGGCCAAGGATGTGGCCGACAAGGTCAAGCAGACCGGCAAGGAAGGGACATTCAAGGATTCCAATGACGGAACCGAACGCAAGAAGTTCAATCGGGGCGATTGCGATCCGGACAAGACGGTCGACATCAAACTGCCGTCAAGCGTCACGGGTGTCGAAGTCTTTACCGTCAAGACAAAATCGGAGTCTTCCGATAGCGAGGGCGGCGACAAGAAAAAAGCGGAAAAGTTAACGTGTCCGGACAAGCCTGGTAGCACGATTTTCGCTAAAAAGATCAGCTCACTGAACGGTTTCGCGGTGAGCAACCTTTTTAAGGGCGAGACGGCATGTCAGGAGGGCGGCGAGGGAGAAAAAGCCGGGGAGGCCGTGTTGTGTCTCTACGACGGGGACAAATTGGTGGGATTGGCGCGCTATTCCTACAGCACCATCAAACCCCCAACGCCCGCGCTGGGGATTTTGGAAGGCGAGAACAAAGTGATCCTGTTCCCACAGGGGGAGGGAACAAGTGCAATCACGCGGCTGTTTGTCTGCCACGCGCCTGTTGAAAAGGGTTTGTTGAGTGACGATGTGTTTGACGCGGACGCGGGTTGTCCCACCGGAGCGACCGGCTTGGAGGTTGGGTTGACGAACGGCCAAGCCGTGGTGGGCGGTTTGACGAACGGCGTGACAGTGCAATTTCGCGTTAGGGGAATCGACGAGTTTGGCAATTGGTCCGCGTGGAGTGGCATGGCGCGGGGCACGGCCGTGGAGTTGCGCGGCCCGTTGAGCGATTACGACGGCGAGCCCAACCCCCTGTCGTGGTCGTGTGGTTGTGGGGGTGACGCGAACGCTCCGGCGACAAGCGGCGCCGGCGAGTTTTTCGCGTGGCTGGCGTTGATGACGCTCGTCGCGCGTTGGCAACGGAAACGGAAAGCTCGTCCCCAGATTCACGGGTCGGTTGTCGCGGCGATGTTCGTTTGGGTTGGGTTGTCGGTGCTAACCGCTCCACCCGCCGGTGCCGAGCCCGGTTCCTTGAGCATCGGGATCAACGGCGGTCCGTATCGACCGGCGATGGACAATCAGGTGAAAGCCGACGGTGCGTTGGTCAAGTCCGTCTATCGCGACTTTTTTGCCAGGTCCGACGATGCCGGTCCGTGGCTGCCGCTTATGGGCTTGGAAGCCAACGTGAATCTGTACGATGCCTTCGGCAGCATTCAGCTTGGTTCGGCCGTCGCCTACACCATGGCTTCGGGCTATGCCTATACCAAGAGCGGGGAGTCCTCGGGGATTCGAGTTGGGTTGCACCTGCTACAGATACGCCCTCAGCTTTTGTACGTGTTTGATCCCTACGTTCACGTCGTGCCGTTGGTGCCGTACGCGCGCGGCGGATTCGTGGCGATGGGTTACGGGTTTCTGTTTGACGGCAAGCCCGATTATCACGGCTTGGAGCGGGGGCACAACCCTGTTGGCGTTGTGTTGGGCGCCGACGCGGCGTTTGGGTTGTTGTTGGCGATGGATTGGATGGAGCCGGGCGTTGCCGCGCGCGCCCGCGGCAGCGGTGTCTATCGCCACGTTTACCTAAAGCTTATCGAGCTGGCATACTCGCCCATTGACAATTTTGGGTTGGGCGGACCGCTGCTTTCGCCCACGGATCTGTTTGGCTCGACCTTGCCGCTGCAGCTGACATTTGGTCTGGTGATGCAATTCTGACCACGGGACCACGGATTCGCAGGATTGATTACAGATGATGCATCCGAATCAATCCCATGAATCCGGGTGCTAGCGTGCCGTTGAATCCTTATCGCCACGAGCCGGTGATGTTGCCGCAGGTGATGCGGTTTTTGGCGGTGCGGCCTGGGGACGTGGTTGCCGACGTCACCGCCGGCGGCGGCGGGCACCTGCGCGCGCTGGCGCGAAGCGTGGGGGCCGGGGGGCGCGTGCTGGCGCTAGACCGTGACCCGCGCGCGCTGCAACAGGACGCGGCCGGGGGCGTGGCGCGCGAATTCGCCGACAGGGTGATCTTGCGGCATGCCGCGTTCGCCGAGCTGCCCGCGTTGCTACGGGTGGAAAAGCTGCCCAAGCTGGATGGGCTGCTGTGCGATTTGGGTGTGTCGTCACCCCAGCTGGACTGCCCCGAGCGTGGGTTCGCGTTGCGGCAAGACGGGCCGTTGGATATGCGCATGGACCCTTCGCGGGGCATCACGGCCTACCAGTGGCTGGCGCGTTGCGGTGAACGGGAGTTGGCCGATTGTCTGTTCCATTACGGCCAGGAACGTCGCAGTCGGCGAGTTGCCCGCGCCATTGTTCACGCGCGGCCCTTGCCCGACTCCACGCGCGCGCTGGCCGACCTGATTGCTCGCGCCGTCGGTGGGAGGCGGGGGCGCATTCATCCGGCCACCCGATCGTTCCAGGCGTTGCGCATGGTTGTCAACGACGAGTTGGGACAACTGGCGCGGTTGCTGGAGGCACTGCCTCATGTGCTAGCCCCCGGCGGCCGCGCTGTCTTCATCGCGTTCCACAGTTTGGAGGACGGCATGATCAAGCGCGCGCTACGGGAAGGCGCGCGGCGCTTTGCAGTGTGGTCGCTTGAGACCGCTCTCGCTTGCGATGGCTCGACATCGCAAGTTCGGAGAAGTCAAAGCGGCGTCAAGCCGCCGCGCACCAAGGGCTTCGCCCCGCGTTTTCCAGCTTGGGAACTTTTGTGCCGGAAGCCGCGGCGGCCCGAGCATGAAGAAGTCCAATGTAACCCGCGTTGTCGCAGTGCCCGCCTGCGGGCAATCCGGATGGTGGAGCGGCCCGCTGACTTTTAGGTGTCGTCGTCCGGCGAGCCGCCTTGCAGCTTTTGGCGAAACGGCTCCATCGAAAACGGCCGACCCAAAAAGTCTTGCACGAGATCAGCCGCGTCCTTGCTTGCGCCAGGCTCCAAGATGGATTTGCGATACCGTGTGCATAGCTCTTGGTCCAGCGGATCGCGGCCTTGAAATTCGCTAAACAGATCCCGCGAAATGACCTCGGACCATAGGTAGGTGTAGTACGCGGCGGAGTAGCGGCACAAGTGACCAAAGTTCGCATGGAGGTGGCTGTCGGGAATCAGGTCGAAGATGTGATACCGACGCCACAGCTCTTGCTCGATGTCATCTAGATCAAAGGAGTCGTCAAAGGGATTCCTATCGTGGTATTGGAAGCTGAGCGCGGCATAGTAGCCTTGCACGCGCGCTGACAGAGCGATGCCAAAGTCCTGGACGCGGCGCAGACGCTCGATCATATCCAACGGAATCGGCTTTTGTGTTTGATAGTGGCGCGCGAACTGCCGCAATACTCGCGGTTGCATCACCCACTCCTCCAGCATTTGCGAGGGTGCTTCGATAAAGTCCCACTCGGGAGCCTCGATGCCGGAAAAATCCATCCACTCTTGTCTCGCGCTCAAAAACTCGTGCACCAGGTGTCCGAATTCGTGAAAAAAGGTCACAACCTGCGTCAATTCCATTAACGCGGGGTCCTCCTCCGACGCTGGTTGGGGAAAATTGC
>JBCCEG010000055.1:0-7916 GCA_039030455.1 Myxococcota bacterium
ACCCGACAAGTTATTTCGATGCACTGGGATTACCAAGATTACACGTTACGTAGCGTGTTTCACCAGCCGAACCGCCGTGGTACGGACCCGTATGCCCGGTGGTGTGACAGGGAAAGCCCGCGAGGGAATACCTATGTCAATTTTAGGCCCCAAACCTCCCTTGGCTGTGTAAACTAACGTGCCCATCGGCGGGATGGGCGGATGAATTTGCGCCTGGCTGCCCTGTGTGATACCATGGCAAGACATATTGCGGCCTGTTTGAGCATAGTAGCTTTTGCCGCAAACCCCCAAGGCTTGGGAAAATTTGGCGAGCAAAGTGGCGCCACGGGCCCGTTGGCTTAGTCGGTCCGAGACCCTCTCTAACAACGTAAGTTGAGAGGTTCTTGTTCTAGTGCGCTGGTTTGTTGAGGAAACGTTAACGAGGAGAGCGAGATGTCTGGAGGCACGCTGACTGATTTTGGCATCATGTCCATGATCATTGTTGCGTCACATCTCCTCCGCTACAAGATCCGTTTTCTGCAGTACACCTACATGCCGAGCGCGATTATCGCCGGGCTGATTTGTTTGATTGGAGGGCGGCAATTTCTCAATGTTATTCCGTTCAGTTTGGGTGAAGACGGCATGCCTAATATGGCGAATTATCCTTCTTACCTGGTTGTGCTGCTATTCTCTACGCTTTTTTTGGGTAAACGCAAGAAAAAACTCTCGCTACGGCAGACCGTGGAACATGCCGGTGACACTTTTTTCCTGAATTTGGCCGCGCTCACGGGACAATACGGTTTCGCGCTGCTATTTGGTATTGTCGTTGTGCAGTGGTTCTTCCCCGGACTCCCTAGTGGCTTCGCCCTTTTTCTTCCCGCCGGCTTTATCGGCGGCCACGGCACCGCCGCGGCGTTCGGTGGCTTTTTTGAAGACGGGGGGTGGCACGGCGCGCAAACCATTGGCTATGCCATGGCCACGCTGGGCATTCTCGCGGGTGTGTTCGGCGGCTTGGTGATCATCAATGTGGGCACGCGCAGGGGCTGGACCAGAGTAGTCAAGTCGGTGCAGGAAATGCCCAAAAGCATGCGAACGGGCTTTTTGGAGCAGCACGAGCGTCCGTCGTTGGGGCAGGCGACTGTCAGCGCCGTGGCGCTAGATCCACTCACGTGGCACGTGGCTATTGTGCTGGCCACTACCGTGCTGGCTTTTTGGGTCAGCGACTGGCTTAAGGCTCACGTGGGCAGTGCCTTTTCCATTCCGGTTTTTTGCGTGGCACTGCTTATAGGGACGTTGATTCAAAAAGTGTTCAATTTTTTTCGTGTCGGCCGCTACGTTGATCAAGAGGTCATCCAGCGTATTGGCTCGTGGGTCACGGACTATCTCATTGCTTTCGGCATGGCCTCTATCAGATTAGACGTTGTGTGGCACTACGCCGTGCCGTTGCTGTTGCTGTTTTGCTTTGGCTGTGTGTTGACCGTGGGTATGGTGTGGTTTTTGGGTCGCAAGATGTGTCGGACGTTTTGGTTCGAGCGTTCTATTCTCATGTACGGTTGGAGTACGGGGTCGGTATCAACATCGATTTTGCTGTTGCGTGTGATTGATCCGAATATGCGCACGCAGACGATGGAGGATTTTGGCCTAGCCTATCTGGGAATCGCGGTTGCCGAGATCGCCATTATTGTGTTCGTGCCTCCGCTCGTTTTGAAGGGCATGGTGTTCGCGCCGACGCTTGTTCTGCTGTCCACGTTTGCTTTGAGTATTTTGTGTTCGCGCTTGCTGGTGGGGTGGTTTACCATGCCGCCCGACGTCACGCGGGAGGGTGAGCAAGAGGTTCTGTCCGAAGAGGACTGACGCTTACTTTGTCATTCCCATCTCCACTTTGTCATTCCCATCTCCACTTTGTCATTCCCGCCTCCACTTTGTCATTCCCATCTCCACTTTGTCATTCCCGCGAAAGCGGGAATCTAAATCAGCGTCCAAGTGTCTGTACCGCTGATTTGTCGGATGGAGGGATGACACGGATGCCGGACAAAATGACGCAAAAGGAATACCCAACCCCGTTCCCTTGTTCTTCTCGTGCAGCGACAACAAAAAGGAGGACAAGAAAATGAGGAACACAAACACAGAACACAGATTTAGGGATTGATCGGATTGTCGGATGAGCGGCTTAAGTAAAGCACGCGGCATTAGGGAGAAAAAGACAATGGCACAAGCAAACACAAGCAACCCGCTTCGGCTAGCCGTCGGCTTCGCGCTCGCGCTATGCACCCAATTCGGCCTCGCCCAATCAGCCCAGGCCATGGGCCAGATCGGCTACTTCGAAGACGAATGTCCGGAGGGGTGGGAACCGTACCAGGGACTAACAGGCAGAGTGGTCGTGGGCGCGGGCAATTACATTAGAGAGGATGACGAGAAAGAGGCGAAGATATACCGAAGCGGCGCCACGGGAGGAGAGATGCGGCACACGCTGACGGTGCAGGAGATGCCGCAACACCACCACACGACAGGAATCACCGGTCTCTACAACTCTTACGGGGGAGGACAATTTGCAAGGGGGACAGACTGGGGAGGCGGCGAACACAAAATATATCATAACGCAAACACAAGCTCGGCTGGCGGCGACCAATCCCACAACAACATGCCGCCCTACCTGGTGCTGGCGGCATGTCGAAAAGTGACGGATGATGTAGAGCCTTTGAGAAGGGAAATGAGAGAGCAGAGAGAGCGGTTGGAAGCTCTTGAAAACGCGGCGCGGCAAGGAGATTAGAGGGCGTCGCAATCCAAATGTAGAGACGCGATTAATCGCGTCTCTACACCAACAACATCCCCTTGCCGTCATCCTGAGTCTGTCTTGAACGGTAGTGAAAGACAGGCGAAGAATCTCCCCGCGTTTCACTTCCTTTGTCACCCCTGCGGAAGCAAGGGTCCATGTGGATTCCCGCCTGCGGGGCCTTCCAAAAAGGTCGGCGGGGTCGCTCTTCGTTGGCGTTGCCCCCTTTTGTCATCCCTTCGCCAAGCCTCAGGACAAGCCTGAGTGTCGCGGCAGCGACGCGAAGGATCCCCCCACCAATCGGGGCTTTGGGGAGATCCTTCCTCACTCCGTTCGTGCCGGATGACAGAAAGAAACTTTCGCCATCCGTCGGTCATGATCCCTTTTTGGAAGGCCCCGGAGATTACCCCCGTGAAAACAGGGGCGGGAATGACAAAAGAGGGCGGTAGCGACAAAGGGGGGCTATGTGACGTCCCAACCCATCCGTGCAATCCCTAAATCCTATCCATCCGTGGTCCGGACAGTTGCCGTGAGCCGCAGGGCATCGCCTAGTTTAACGCGGTCGCTCCCTTCCTTTGCCTGGCGTTTTAGGTAGCTTTGATAGTCCTGTCGCGTTTCTTGCGTCGCGCGTTGGCGCACACTCAGTGTGACACTGCAGCGAGCGGGTTCGCAGCTGGTGACGACTACATCCAGCTCTTGACCTACCTTGACCACGTCTTGCGGTCGATCGATGGGTTCGGATGAAAGCTCTTTGGTGGAGCAGAATCCTGTCAATTCTTCTTCTAGCGTGCACAAGGCTCCCCTGGCCGTAAGTTGGCTCACTTTAACGCGGTGTTGGGTGCCGGACGCGTATTTTTTCTTCCACGCCGGCCATGGATCGGGCGTCGTGCGCTTGATGGAGCAGGACAACCGTTGGCGTTTTACGTCGCAGTCCAGCACTGCCACACGCACTTGCTGCCCTTCGCGAAACAGCTCGCTTGGGTGTTTAACCCGTTTTGTCCAGGACAGTTCGCTGATATGCACGAGGCCGTCCGTGTGTTCGTCGAGCCGGACGAATAATCCGAAGTTCTCGATACGGACGATCTGTCCGGTTAAGCCGCCGTCTTTGGCGGCTCCATCGGCAACTCGCTCTACCGGGCTTTTTTCCAGCGCTCTCATTGACAGCGCGAGGCGGCGGGCGGCTGTGTCGATTGTCAGCACTCTCATCTGAATTTCTTGACCGACACTGACGCATTGCAGGGCGTTTTTCGCGGGCTGCCACGATAGTTCGCTTTTGTGCAGGAGCCCTTCGATGCCGTCTTGCAGTTGGACAAAGGCGCCAAAGTCGGTCAACGCCGCGATATTGCCGGTTACTTGCATGCCTGTGCGGTAGCGTTGATCGGCGTCCCGCCATGGGTCGGGCATCAAATCCTTGCGGCTGAGACGGATTTTTTCCTTGGCGACGTCCACTTCCATGACACGCACGCGCAATTTTTGCCCTTCGCGTGGGAAATCTTCTTTGCGAGGGCGCCGGTGCCAGACGAGATCGCCTATGTGCAGTAAACCTTGCGCGCCGCCCACATCCACAAAGGCGCCCCAAGGCATCACTTTGCGCACAGTGCCTTCTACCACCTCGCCCGCGCTTAGTTGTGCCAAACATTCTTTTTTCCGTTGCTGCCGCTTGGCCCGCAGTCCTTCGCGTAGACTGACGATGATGCTGCCCGTGCGTATGTTGCAGGTTTTGACCAGAAACTGTTCCTCGGCTTCCGGCGCTAACACTTCTCCGGCGTGTAGGCCGATGCAACTGCCGGGCAGAAAGGCGCGGATGCCGATTTCGTGCTCGTCCGAAGCCATCAGCTCGACGCTGTAGCCTCCCTTAATCGAAGCCACAACGCGACCTGGCACAAAGGATTTTTGCTTCCCCGCTTCTTCGACAGTGCGTAGATTGGTCAGGTCTTGTGCCCGCCACACGGATAGCTGCAATTGCGGTTGTGAGTCGTTTGCGTCTTGCCGGGGTGGATCGCCCACATACACCGGTATTTGCTGTCCTGCTTGAGGGGGTGAGCCGCGCCACTCCGTCACATTCACCGTCGCGCTTGTTTCACAAAGAGGCGCGGGCGCGTCCAGACGCAACCACACTTGCTGGTCTTGCACACGTTCCATGGTCGCTTGATGCACCGTGTTGTAGACCGGCGCGCCGGCCATGGCGTACAGTTGCCGCAAGTCGAACGGGCGCGCGGGCGCGGGGTTCTCGCTTTGGGGTTGTGGAGATTCCTTGTTGTTTTCTTGGTTTTCCATGGCGTGCTCCTTCACCTATTCTAACTGTTGTTGTAATGGTGTGCACCTTTTGTGTCGCATGTGTGTCTGTACCGCTGATGCATCGGATGAAAAGGATGGCACGGATGGAAAACCCGCCGCTGATTCGTTGCCGCTGATCGATTTGGGTAGTAGACGTAAAGGATGCCCCAAGCGCGATTGAGTAAGACCTTTCGATTCGAAGCGGCGCATTTTTTGCCCCATGTTCCCCCCGATCATCCTTGCGGACGTCTGCATGGGCACGGTTATCAGGTAACCATCCATGTGCAAGGACCCGTGGATCCCCGCATGGGGTGGGTGGTGGATTTCACCTGTTTGGAACAAGCCTTCGCGCCGCTGCGCGATCAGTTGGACCACACTTGCCTTAACGATGTGGTGGGGCTGGAGAATCCCACGAGCGAGAACCTGGCACTGTTCATTTTGCACCGTCTGCAAATCGACGGCGCGCGGTTGGTCAGCGTGACCGTGTCGGAAACATGCACGTGTCGTTGCACGGTGTATGCTCCAGGGGGAATTATGAATGATGAATTATGAGAACCAAAACATCATGAAGAAAGAAACCTTTCGATTGCCAATGATGACTCATAATTTATAATTCATAATTAAAATATGTCATTCATCATTCATAATTCCCAAGTAGCTTCGCTGGTAGCCGCTTGGTTCGCCAAGCACGCGCGCGATTTGCCGTGGCGGGCGCGGCGCACGCCCTATCGGGTGTGGCTGGCCGAGGTGATGTTGCAGCAGACTCAAGTAGCCGTGGTCAAGGGGTATTTCGCTCGTTTTGTTGCTGCTTATCCGACAGTGGCTGATTTGGCCCGCGCCTCGCAAGACGACGTGTTGGCGCTGTGGGCGGGCTTGGGTTTTTACAGCCGCGGGCGCAACTTGCACAAAGCGGCGCGCATGGTGGTAGAGCGGTTTGGTGGGCAATTCCCGCGCGACGTGAAGGATCTCATGAAACTGCCGGGCGTTGGTTCTTACACCGCCGGAGCCGTTGCGGCCTTTGCCTACAAGGAACCCGCCGCCGTGGTGGACGGCAACGTGGCGCGTGTTTTGTCCCGCTTGCTGGCCGATGGCAGTTGCCCCACCACGCCGCGAGGCAAGCGCCGCTTCGAGTCGGTCAGCCTGGCGCTGGCGCAACATGCCCACCGGCCGAGCGCGGTGCAGGAGGGGCTTATTGAACTTGGCGCTCTTGTGTGCAAACCCAGACAACCTTTGTGTCACGCATGCCCGCTGCGGCGATGCTGTCTGGCTTATGCTCAGGGTCGCGTGGACCAGTTCCCCGTCGCGGCGCCCGCGACCAAGCGCACCATTTTGCCCGTGGCGTGCGCGCTGGTGCACACGACGAAGAGTTTGTGGCTGGAACGCCGCGACGGCCGCGGGCCTTTTTGTCATCCTGAGTGTCGCGGCAGCGACGCGAAGGATCCCCCCACCTTTTCAAAACCCCTTGAGAGCGTGGTGAAAAACGTCACGAGCGAAGGTTTAGCCTCGGGCTGTCATCCCCGCGCGGGCGGGGATCCAGATCAAATGGTTGGTGTCGAAGAAAACAATCATTCGGCCCAGTTTAGGTCTTCTGGTCTAGATTCCCGTTTGCACGGGAATGACAAAAAAAAGCGGAATTTACTGACTGTAAATGAGCATTTTGAGAAGATTTTTAACGAAGCTGAAGCAAACCCGGGGTCCCCGCAAAGTACCGCAGCGCGAGCGAGGACACTTTGTGGGGTGGGAAGCGCGGTAGTTTTTAACCACGCTCTAAGCCGGCCGTTTGGCGGCGCGGGCCTGTTCGGCGGGCTGTACGAGCCGCCTAGTTGTCAAGTGCCGGCAGGCTCCACGGCCGAGCAAGTGGTTCGCGCCGTGCTGGCGCATCGGGGGATACCTGTTTCACGGCAAACCCCCCTCGGCCCACCGGTTATCGTCAGGCGCTTGCTCAGTCACCGCGAATTGGTATTGCATGGTTTCCCCGTTCGTCTCGAACAGGAGGATCCGCCAGGGGCACACTGGGTTGATCGCGGCCGTCTGGAGCGTATCGGCCTTTCCCACGCCGTGCGGCAGTTATTGCGCCATGGTTTGCCTGGGCATGTGTGTTTAGAGCGCGACTAATACCGCGGATCACAGGATTGGCACGGATGGTCGGATATCGGACAGTGGAGATGACAGGGGAAACATCGCGCGCTTCGTCCCAACCATACATCCGGCAATCCGTGCCAATCCTATGAATCCGAGCACTAATCGTCGTCCTTCTCGCCATTGGCGGATTCTTCTTCCTCGATATCGTCCCCACCGACACCACCATCCGCGTCATCCGTAAAATCCATGTCATCCGTGGTAGTCCCGCCACGTTGCTTAATCAGAGCTTTTTGGCCACCCGTTAACCCTCGCGCCCCGTCAAAACACGCGCCTTCCAATACCAGACCCTGCGCGTGACGACCAAACACTTGCACGAATTCAACGGTTACCTTAAGTTCCAGTTTCACGTGAAGCACGCGCACCGTGTTGTCATCACCGGCCGACGCCACGCGCTTGCCATCGGGAGAAAAGCTGACGCTAGTGACGTCTGAAGTATGCCCCGTGAGGACCTTGGGTGCGCTGTTGCTTGCCAAATCCCACACGCGCACCGTGCCGTCCGCAGAAGCCGATGCTGCGAGCTTGCCGTCGGGCGAAAAGCTGACGCCCCAAACGGTTCCTGTATGTCCCGTGAGGACCTTGAGTTCGTCCCCGCTTTTCGCATCCCACAGACGCACCGTATTATCGTTTCCTCCATAGGAACCACTGGCGGTGGCCAGCTGGGCGCCGTCGGGCGAAAAGACGACGCTATTGACGGATGAAGCATGCCCCTTGAAGACCTTGAGTTTAGAGCCGCTTTTCGCATCCC
>JBCCEG010000056.1:0-7796 GCA_039030455.1 Myxococcota bacterium
CCTGCTTCCCTAAAATGCGGACGCGCGCGGGATCATGTTGCCATGTCCCAATGCACCCGCAGAAAGCATAGGCCTTCGACCGATTGTAGGCACACGGGTTCAGGATCTCTTTCACTCCCCTTACCGGGGTGCTTTTCAAATTTCCCTCACGGTACTTGTTCACTATCGGTCGCTAGCGAGTATTTAGGCTTGGATGATGGTCCACCCAGATTCCCACCGGGTTTCACGTGCCCTGTGGTACTCAGGAACTTCCTACGCCGTCGCTCATTTCGCTTACAGGACTGTCACCCCCTATGGTTGGCCTTTCCAGACCGATTCAGCTATGAGTTCGTGGATCGCTTTTATGGAAGCCCTACAACCCCCGTCAAACCGAAGTTCGCGGGTTTGGCCTCTATCCCGTTCGCTCGCCGCTACTAAGGATATCTCAATTGATTTCTCTTCCCGAGGGTACTGAGATGTTTCACTTCCCCCCGTTTGCTCTCTCGCGCCTATGGATTCAGCACGAGAGTGATTGAGGTACTCCTCAATCGGGTTGCCCCATTCGGAAATCCCCGGATCAAAGCTTGCTTGTCAACTCCCCGAGGCTTATCGCAGAAATGCTACGTCCTTCATCGCCTGCTAGCGCCAAGGCATCCACCGTGTGCCCTTTGTTGTTTAGCATCTCCAAGAGGTGAGGCTAAAGGTGTTATGTCGTTTCAGGCTGTTCCAAAACTGCTGCGCTTGCCCCGCCTGCGTTAAAAATCGTCTCGAAATGCTCATTTACCTTAGTAAACTGCGCTTTCTCGACGATTTTTGCCTTACCGGACCTTCGCTCGCGACGTTTTGTAACAGCCCGAATCAGCAGAAAGTTTCCAGTTCGAAAACATCACCACTGAATCACACACACGCTTTTGCTACACGCTGCTTGAGTGTTTTGTTGCTGCGTTGTTACACGCGATCGATTGACTTGTCAAAGAACGTGGCGAACATTCGCTTGGTGGAGCCGATCGGGATCGAACCGACGACCTCAGGCTTGCAAAGCCCGCGCTCTCCCAGCTGAGCTACGGCCCCAGAAGCGCTCTCGACCAGATTACTATCTGGTGGGCCCGGAGTGACTTGAACACCCGACCTCACGCTTATCAGGCGTGCGCTCTGACCAGCTGAGCTACGAGCCCGTCACCCTTACACGGCCGTTACGACGCTTCTGCCCGCAATCCACCAAAGATCGCCTCGCGGCCCGAGCTTCCTGCCCACCGCTGTTCCTAGTCAACAATCCTATTGCGCCCGCGACGCGCCGTCAAGCTTTATCACGAATTCTTGTGAGAAGACGCGGCAAGCAATCTTCGGCAAGGAAAAGAAGACAAGGCGAAAACCGCCGTCATGATCACGGCCGAAGTCAAGCACCACGCGCACGTGGCGCCGATGACAAACGGCTCTAAAAACGTGAGATACATGGAAAACGCCGTGCCAAACGAGGCAACGCCAAACAGCAGCCAAACCGGCAACGCCCCCTGCGGGGGTTTGTTTTTTCCAACGGAGGTTGTTGAAGCAAAAGCGCGTAGCGCCCCCCACCCCCATAAAAATAGGATCGCGACATAGCCCAGCATGCCTAGAATTCCCAGCGGCACGCCGAACAATTTAGCGTAAGGGCTCTGCTGCACGGCGTTGCAATCACCCACGGGGCCGCACACGGCGGCCACCTCGGCGGACTCCACATAAGCCATGTACGCGGCCACGCCCAAACCCACCGCAGCCAACACGCCCACGGCCCGCCACGGCCAGGGTGACATCATCGTCCCCGCCGGTAATTGCTCCGGCGACCGCCACGCGCGCCACAGGCGCAGCTTGACCCAAGCGACAACCAGCACCATGCCCGACAACACGACGACCGCTAATCCGTTGCCCATCGGATCGAGGCGAAAACGCTGCCAGGCCGTCAGCTTTTGCTCTTTATGCAACGCAGCCGCTCTCCGCTCGGCATTCGCAACGAGCTCGGCGGCGGCAACGGCCAATCCCGGCGCCCGCGGCCAGTCCACACCGCCACTGTTAGCTAAATGCCGCTGAACAAGTCCGGGCAATTGCTTAGGAATATCCAACGAGCCCACCAGCACCCTGTCGCCAATGACAAACGCGGGGAACCCCTGCTGTTCCCTGGGGAGCTTAAAGTGATCCACAACCGCCTTATACAAGTCGCCTCCCTGAGAGGTAGCCACGTTGACAAAAGCGATTTGCAACCGCTCGCCGTGCTGCCGCGCCAGGGGGGGCAGGTGATTGGTCATCACCTCGTGACAGTGCCCGCAGCCGGGCGCGAAAAACATCACGCCGCGCGCCACCGGCTGCTGTGCCCACGCGCCGCCGGAGCATAGCAACCCCACGACCATCGCCGCCGCCCACGTCATTCGTTGTCGCATGAACCCTCCCCTTGTTCCGGTTTTTTCGCAGTATAACCGGTCCATCACTCAAACCAAGGGGCAGCGCCCTCTTGCCGCTATCCATGCCTTCGCTCTCGGCTTCGCGGGAAAGAAGAGCTAGCCATGTTTGGATTAGCTTCTCCGACGCGACAAACGCTCGATACGCGAGAGCGGCAAGCCGCTGATTTTGGCGACAGTCGCGGGATCCAAGCCCTCTTGCAGCATGCGGGCGGCCATGAGCTCTCGCTCTTCCTCGCGCCCTTCCTTGCGGCCCTCGGCCAGGCCTTTCTTCATGCCTTTTTTCTCGCCCTCGGCCAGACCTTCCTCGCGTCCTTCTTCGCGGCCCTCTCTATGCCCGTCGCCATAGGTGGAGTCGTAGAAGCTGGCGCGGTCGCGCAAACTCTCCAGATAGCGTTCGTATTCTTGCCGTTCCCTGCCCGAAAGTTTGAGCACATCCAGCTTTTCGGCGGCTTCCTTCAAGCCCCTGGCGCGGTAGTTCTCGGGCAGCTTTTCGTTTTTGAGAAAGTACACCCACTCGTCTAGATTGTTGCGCGTTTCGTGGTCAAAGCTGTTCACTCGCAGGATATAGTACTCGGGGTAGACGTCCTCGACCGTCTTTTTGTGATACAGCTCTTCTTCGCGCGGCGACAGCGTCAAAAGCTTGTGGGTGTGAATGCCCTCGAACCGCGCGGTGCCGTGGTACACGTAATCATCTCCCTGCCCCAGATCGAAGTAGGCCACGGTCACGGAGATGACCTTTTTGATGTTTTTGTACTTCTCCCCCTCGCCGATGCTTTCAACGACGGCCTTGCACGTGCCGAACAGGATGCGGCTGAGATAGTCCACCTGCCTGTCGCATTGCACCTCGACAATGACGCGTTCACCGGTTTGGGTGGCCACCATGATGTCCACGCGATTGATCTTGTCCTTTTCCTGGTTCTTGTTGCTCTCGCTTTCCAAGATCTCCAGAATCTTGATGTCCGTGCCGGTGAGTTCGGACAAAAACCCTTCCAACACATCAAAGTTGGCCTTGTCGCGCAAAATGTGCTTGATGGCCCAGTCGAACCGGATCAGTTGTTGCCGTCGCATCGCGTTGCTTCCTCCCTGACAGCATTTTATCAGAAAAGCTCCGAGGGCGATGGCGGACGAATTTCTTCTAACGACATCGGAATGTGGGTAATACAAGCAAGCGTTGCGGGGAGAGGGCGGCCTGTGCCAGGATCGTCGGCATTGGCACGTGAGCTGGACCAGGATTCACGGGAGTTGATGGATTGTCGGATGTCGGATTAGGAGAGATGGCGGGAATAAAATCGCGTGCTTTATCCAAGCCATGCATTCCGCGACCTCTGCATTCGCTGTGAAACACGGTAGGAGGAAAGGCCTTTTTTGCGTCGTATCGGCGCTGTTATTCAGTCTTTGTGCCCAGGCCGCCGCCGGCAGTCCCCCGAGAAACTGCGTGACCGTCGCGCGGCTGCCTCCCGGTCAGTCCGCGGCGCCGGGAGTGGCGGCCGCTATCACCGTGTGTGGCACGTGTCGCGTGGAACCGCGGGCAGTGGCGGCGCGGTTGCATACGCGGGTGGGCCAATTGCTTTCTTCCGAGTCGGTCGCGCGGGATGTTCGGAGTGTTTATGAACTTGGGCCGTTCGACAACGTGCTGACGCGGCGGCAAGGCGTGCCAAACGGCGGTGTTTTGCTGGAGACGAGGCAACAGGTGATGGTGTGCAGATAGGCTTTTCCGTTGCGGCGTTGCGTGAGGGTGTTGTCGTGGATTCGGGCGCGAGCCCGGTTTGTTTTTGTCTGAAGACTGTTGGATCACACAAGAGTCTGGATGTCAAGGGCCAAACGGGAATTAGCGCACGGTCGGCGTGCAAGCTCCAGACAAAAACCGCTCCCACAAAGACAGCTTCTACTCAACGAAACCCCGCGGCTTTAAATCGGTCCTGTTATGTCGGCCTCGAACCCTTTTTGGAAATCCCCGAAGGCAGGGATGACAAAAAGGAAGCGTTATTTTCCGCGATCGGTATAAGACATTCCCTCGAACGACACTACCCCGTCGAAGACCTCTCGCTGCGCAAGCAGCAGGCGCAGCCGTCGCAGTTCCAAGGCCAACACGGACCGGTCGGCCGCCGTGATCGCCTGTTGCTCCAGGTGTTGGTAGACCTGGATCGCCAGGGGAAGCCGACCGGCTTTCGCCGCGGCCGCCGCCAGCAGGCGCCATGATTCCGCGGCCACAAGCGGTGGGAGCTCCTCGGAGATTTGCGCGACTTGATGCAGTTGCCACAATGCCTCTTCGGCTAGACCTTTCCGTAACAGATAGCGGGCCAACAAATATCTCGGGATCGCATCTCCTTGCTTGTTTTCCCTCTCGTCCGTTGGAATGTTTTGGACAATGTACCGCCGTCGACGACTGATCCATCGCTTGCCGCGTAACGTTTGCAACGTTCGAGCGGACGAACACTGTTGTTCATTTTTCTTCAGCGCTTGGGCCAGTGATGCATAGCGAGCGTCCAGGTTCCGGTCGCCCACGTGGGTGAGCAGATGCAGCGCTTGCACGGCCGCCGGTGATGCCCGCGGGCCGCACGCGTCTTGCGCCAGGGTTTGTTTCACGGCGATGCGTCGTCGGCCGTAACGCTCCAGGAGAGCGGGATCCACCAGACTCCACGCCCCGACGGCTGCTTGACCATGGCCAAGACGCCAGAGCGCATCGCCTAGTTCTTCGGTCGCTTCGGTTTCTTGCCGACGATCCGCCACACGAGCGAGGGCTTGACGGAGGCAATTTAGCTGCTCGTGGGGTTCATCGCGCTCTTGGGCGATACCGGCCAGTTGAAGCCACGGCGTAGAGTCGGTTCGCGCCAGGGCGTTTTGCGTGAGCCTTTGCCATACGCCGCCCCAATCACCCTCTCGCGCTTGACGCAGCATGTGTTGCCGTGCCTGTTGTTCGAGAGGATCGCACACGGCCCGCAGAATGCCGTTGCCGCTGAAGCGTTGTCGGGCCGACGCTAGGGCGTGTTTGGGCAGCGGTGTGTGGCGCAGCAGCAATTGCCACTCGTGCCGGAACGTTGCATACGCCTCGGGGTCCTCGAAGGCCGCTCGCGGCGATCCGTGTCGCGCCAGCTTGCGCACGGCCGCGTGCGCGGCGAGCGAGCCTCCCTCTGCACGGGCGTGGCGCAGCAGCAGCCACACCGCCGCGCCCGCGAACGTGTACGCGGGACCCGCGGCCTGTTGCCAAAACGCCCACGGGGCAAGGGCAAACAGCTGGTCCAACGGGGGAGCAAGGCCCGCTTGGTGCATGGCGGCCGCCTGTTGCCACAGGGTCATGCCATCGTTGGCCGCGAGTTCGTGCGTGACAGCCACGGCCAGCCCTTCGTGCAGGCCGACGTTGGGCACAAGGCCCCACTTGCCGGGGATGCCCCAGATGGTTGTCGCCAACTGTCCCACCAACAGATGGGCTAGTTCGTGACCCAGCGTTGGGTGGGGGATCGAGGTGGCGGTGATGTGCATGTGCCCCATCGCGGCGAAGTCCACATGGCGCGCTCCCGTGTGCTTTTGCTGGGCGTTTCGGTCGGGGTGCAGCCAAATGTGCAGCTCTTGGCGTGGCACGATGCCCAATCGCTCTTGCAGCACCTCCAGCCACAGTCGAGCTTCTTGCAGGAACGCCGCCGCTTTTGGGGCGGGGATCGTTTCGGGGTGGTGCAGCACCAACGGTCCCGCGCGCACCGTTTGGCGATACTCTTGCGCAATGCCTTGTCGGCTGGGGACGATATGTTTCAAGCTATGGGCTTGCACCAGCCAGGCGAACAGATACAGCGGGATCGCCGCGGCGAGGACTGCCGCGGAAGGTTTGGCAAGGGCGAGGAAGCCGTGTGCTCGCTCCGAGGGGAAACACCATACGCCCAAGCCTCCCAGGCTCAGCGCGAACAACAGCGTGGCGCAGCGGAAGGCAACCACTGCATGGGACAGCACAAAACCTTGGGTCAAGTCGGCTGTCATGACGACCGACAGGTGGCTTGCAACGCCGAACGACGGCCAGTCGCGCCAGAGCGCGATTTGCCAGAGGGCGTAGCAGATAAGACCCAAGACGCTGAGCAAAATCGCTGTTTTTACCCGTCCCACCAGTCGACCGATCCACAGACCCACGGTGATGTTGAAACACCACGCGGGCAGAGTCAGGACAGCCATGGTCCACACGCCCGGGCTAGGGCTGCAGCTGTGTGTCGCCAAGGCCCGCAAGCTCGCCAACGTCATACACGCGCAGGCCGCGCAGCCCATCCAGATCGCTTGTGCCAGCAGGTCGGCGCCAAAGCCGCGTTTGTCGCGCCGCGCGCCCACGGCGGCCGATGTCACCAACCAACCAGGCCCCCACGCGGCCGCCAAGAAGGTGGCGAGTTCGGCCGTGGGCGTGCCCAGCAGGGGCGAAGACACCATGGCTGTCACGGTGACGGCTCCGGCCACCGCCACGAATGCTGTTTGGAGTAGTCCGACCGGTGCCATCCTTCCTTTCTTCTAACGCGAATCTCGCGGAGAGGCTGTTTCGCTCAGCCGCTCGTGCGCGACGGCCAAGCTTTTCCCCGCGAAGGCTGTCCCAACCGCCAGCACGAACGAACATCGGCAGTCGGCGAACTCGGCGACATAGTTTTTGTCCTTGATCTGCTGCAGCGCCGCTTGCGCGGTTTGCTGTAATCCTTGCTCCACAACGGCTTGATCCTGTTGCGCCAAAACGCTCTCGGCCAGTTTGAACTCCAGGATGATGCCCGGCTTGTTCGGTTGTTTGGGAATCAACAGCATGTCCGCCAGTCCCTCTCCCGCTTCACGCTCGGACCGCAGCCGATAGTCTTGTTCCAATTGCACCAGCAGCCCCAACACAAACTCCTGATAGACCCGCTCGGGGTCCTCGCCGCCCGTGCTGAAATAGCTCATGCTCGCGTGCACGAACTCCTGCAGCCGTTGCGCGAACAGCTCGCCGTTACCGGCCAGCAGCGCCTTGACCATGCCGGTGGTCTGTTCCTTGCGCGGCGCTTGCGCGAACCACCGCTCGATCAGCTCTTTGTACAAGCTCTTGACCTCGGCGTTGGGCAATCGCAACAGGGCCTGCCGCGCGCCGCCTTCGGGGGGGCGAGAGGTCCCGTCGCAAGTGGCGTAACCGGAGGCCAACAGCAGGCTCCACAGCTCACGCGCGGCACCCGTGAGCGAGCGCAAGGGGGCTTCGTCGAGAATCGGCCGCGCAATGTGCTTGGAGGAACCGAACAACACCTGTAACAGTTCATTCTTCATGTCCGCGTCCGAGCAGCGCAACAGCGTGTGCACCAACGCGTTGTCGCTGGTGTTGACCCAGTACAATCGAGCCCCTTCATCTGAATTGGCCAGGTAGCTCACCACCGACCAGGGGTTGTAAATCGTCTCGCGGCC
>JBCCEG010000057.1:0-7790 GCA_039030455.1 Myxococcota bacterium
CGGACCGTGAACAGTCGCGGCTCCATTCAGCGCGAACAAGCCGTTGGCAGCGGCAGAACCGATCTGGTCGTCACCTGGCCGCTGGGCGACAAGGATGTCACTTTACAGAGGGCAGAGAAAAAACAAGTTATCGTGCTTGAACTCAAACTCATTCATCAAAAAAACGGATTGGAAACCCAAGTTTCCAAGGGGCTGGCGCAAACGGCCCGCTACATGGATCGGTTCCACGCGCCCGAGGGACATCTCCTCATCTTCGACCGCCGCGAGGGCAAGTCGTGGGACGAACGGATTTGGGTCAAGCACGAAACAGCCCCCGACGGCAAGAACATCACTGTCTGGGCAATGTAGGAGGAGAATTATGAATTATTAATTATGAATTATGAGTGCTTAACCATGACGGCAAAAGAAACTCATAATTCATCATTCATAATTCATAATTAAAAACCATGATTCGCCCCCGCCGCTTGCGCCGAACAGACGGTTTGCGGCGGCTTGTGCGCGAAACGCATGTGCGGGTGAGCGACCTCATCTGTCCTCTTTTTGTTCGCGAAGGCCTTGTCCACGGCCAACCGATTGCCTCCATGCCCGGCCAACAGCAGCTGGCGTTAACCGATCTCCCTGCCTGTTTGGATGAAATCGCCCGTTTGGGCATCGGCGCCGTGTTGGTGTTTGGCGTGCCCGAGAAGACGGACGAGCGCGGCGAGGTCGCCCTGCGCGAGACGGGAATCGTTCCCCAAGCGTTGCGCCGCGCGAAGGAAAATCACCCCCAATTGGTGGTGATGGCGGATCTGTGCCTGTGTGGTTTTTTGTCGCACGGCCACTGCGGCGTGTTGACGGCGCGCAAGGAGAAGGGCGGCGGGCACGGTGACGTGGATGTGGATAACGACGCCACGTTGCGGCTACTTGGTGATATGGCGGTGCTTTACGCCCAGGCGGGGGCGGACGTGGTGGCGCCCTCGGGCATGATGGACGGCGTGGTGCGGCATCTTCGCGCCGCGTTGGATGAGGCAGGGTGGCAACGCACGGCGATTTTGAGCTACGCGGCCAAGCTGGCAAGCGGCTTTTACGGGCCCTTCCGCGACGCGGCCCATTCGGTCCCTCGTTTTGGGGACAGACGGGGGTATCAGCTGGATCCGGCCAACGGTCGCGAGGCGTTGCGCGAGTTGCGATTGGATGTGCAAGAGGGCGCCGACGCGCTCATGATCAAGCCCGCCGGGCCGTGTCTTGACATCGTGCGCGCGGCGCGGGAGCGTTTTGACCTGCCGCTCGCGGCTTATCAAGTGAGCGGCGAGTACGCCATGCTGCACGCGGCGGCGCGGCGGGGGTGGTTGGATTTGCGTTCATGCGCGTTGGAGAGTCTGCTGGCGATCAAGCGCGCGGGAGGGGATATGATCGTCACCTATTTCGCGCGGGAGTGCGCCCGCTGGTTGCAAGAGGAATCATCCCTTTTGTCATTCCTGCGAAAGCAGGAATCCATGGAATGATAGCAATTCGCGAAAATAGGTTTACAAAATCGACAACCCCCATGTGTACGCTGTCCCCGTCTTTTCTGGATCCCTGCTTTTTACCCCAAAAAGTTTGTCGCTCCACGCCAATACTTTTCGGGGGCTCCGAATTTCGCAGGGATGACAGAAAAGTGTCGTTATTTCTGCGTATTGGTGTGACAAAAAGTGAAGAATAATCCCTTCATGCAAGCGTGTCGGGGGCGGGTGCCCGCCCGGACGCCCGTGTGGCTCATGCGCCAGGCAGGGCGTTACATGGCTTGCTACCGCGCGCTGCGAGAAAAATACAGTTTGCTCCAGTTGGTCCACACGCCCGAGTTGGCTTGTCGGGTGACGTTGCAACCCGTGGATGCGTTCGGCGTGGACGCCGCCATTGTCTTCTCGGACATCTTGCCGTTGCTTTGCAGCTTGGGGTTGCGCCTGGAATTTGTCACCGGCGAAGGACCGCGCGTTACCCCTCCCTTGCGGCACGAGAGCGACATCGCCGCGTTGTCCGCGCGACCGATTGAAGAGAGCGTGGAAGGGACATTGCGGGCAATTCGTCTGCTGGCGCCGGAGTTGGAACAACGGGGTATCCCTCTTATCGGTTTTAGCGGCGCGCCGTTTACGTTGGCCAGCTACGCGATCGAGGGCGGTAGCAGCCGTCAACACCTTCTCGCCAAGGAGCTGATGCTGCGTCGTCCCGATCTGTGGGATCACCTCATGCGGCTGCTGGCACGGCAAGTCACGGATTACCTGCTGGCGCAGGCACGCGCCGGCGCGCATGCGCTGCAGCTGTTCGACAGTTGGTCGGGCTGGTTGTCTCCCGCGCACACCCAGCACTATGTTTTGCCACACGTGCAAGCGATCTGTATGGCGGTGAAGCGCGCGGCCCCCGGTGTGCCTTTGATCTATTTCAGCACCGGCAACGGGGGTTGGTTGCATCTGATCAAGCAGGTGCCTTGCGATGTGATCGGGTTGGATTGGCGGGTGGACCTATCCACAGCGCGGCGACAACTTGGGCTTGACCGGGCCGTGCAGGGGAACTTGGATCCGGCCGTGCTGTTGGCACCCTGGCGGAGGGTCGAGCAAGAAACGCTGGCCGCGGTGCACGCGGCCACGGCGGCGACACGAGCCGGATACATTTTCAACCTAGGCCACGGTGTGTTGCCGCGAACGGACGAAGACACGGTCAGGCGGTTGGTGCATACGGTCCGTCATGCGGAACTTCGCTTGCACAAACCTCCGGGCACAGATCGTGCATGTTGAAGTCGGGAAAAGGATCGTGCGCGCCTCGACTGAGCCAGGCGACCAATTTGCGGGCCTCTTTCGTACTGGGGTGATCTTCCCCCGCGCGCGACTTGCGAATCGCCACGCACCTTTTGGCGGCGGCAACGGCGTTGCGATAGTTGCCCTTGCCCGCGTAAGCCATGGCAAGGGTGACGTAAAAGACGGAAAGGCTGTAGTGATCCTCGCCCATGGCGTTGGCGCAAATGGCGAGGCCGTGTTTCATATAACGCACGGCCGAGTCAAAGCTTTGTTTATTCAAATACGCATGGCCCAGATAGTAGTGAACCCTGCCGACCAGCTGGTGTTTATCGTTCAGCAACTCGGTTCTAATTTTTAGCGCCTTGCGCAGGGTGTCGATCGCCGCAGTGTTATCTCCCTTGTCCGTGTAGGCAACGCCCAAATCGACATAGCACGCGGCCGTGCGCAAATCCTGTTCCCCGTTGACGGCCCGGCATAGCTCCAGCCTTCGGCGAAGATGGAAGAGAGACGGGTCATGCTCGCCTCTGATCATGTGAACCGCCCCCAACCCGTGATGCGCTCGCCCGATGAGCATGCTGCGCTCGTTGGTGCCGTCGGGACTCAAAATGTCCAGCCCGCGCCGCAGCAACGGTTCGCACTCATCGAGTCTTCTCAGCTCGTGGTAAAGGATGCCTAGCCGACAATAAAGCTCGCCCGTGCGCGGGTGGTGCTCGCCCAGGCGTGAGCGCGCGGCTTGCAGCGCCTGGCTGTAGTGCCGACACATGCCGACGAGATCGCCCGCTTTCCGCGCTGCTTCCGCCAGTTTTTCGTGGCTTTCCACCGGGTCTAGCTGAAACCATGAAGAAAAAAACATAGTTGTCTCCTTACAAGTAGCCGCTTATTTCCTGTTTGAGCGACGTGCACGTAGAGACGCGATTCATCGCGTCTCTACGAGAGCCAAAGGGTTATGCGTTTAGGCGACTAAAACCTTCCATGGATTTATCAGGCGGCGCGGTTTTGTGCAACCCCCAGTCGGGCTAAACCTTGGACGCAAATGTCCAGGACTCGACCGAAATCGAGAAAATGGCTCTTTGCCGCTACTTTAGTGGATATTTCTCATGTCCTGAGATGACAAGAGAAAATGATCGAGCGTTTTGGCCTAGGCCCCCGTCCCCGTTTTCACGGGGATAAATTCCAACGGGGGCCTAGACCGAATTTGGGCACCCACGCCAAATGCGCTTTCAAGTCGGTCTTTGTGTGCGCTCCAATCCGATATCGTCGCATAGCGACTTCATTTTACCTTGCTTCGCCTGGAAGGCGAGGGATTTCACCATCCCCGATGGAGACATTAATGACGGCTTCTCGCAAACCCCTGAACGGCTCTGCTAAATTGTGCCTGAACGTCCATGCCGTGCTCCCGTAGCTTGTCCGTGAAAGCTTGTGGCAGAGGAGCGGTAACACGGTGCCACTTGCGCGGGCCGATGGGAAAGGCCAGCCCAAAAGCCAACAGCGCGATCGCGCCATGGGCAAAAGGCATGCGGCCGCCATACAGCCGGTCGCCCACAACGGGATGGCCCGCCGCGGCCAAGTGAACGCGAATTTGGTGCATGCGGCCCGTGCGGGGTCGTGCTTCCACCACGCTCATGCTTTTTCCCCGCTGCCACACCCGCACCGATGTGAGCGCGGGCTTACCCCGCTCGGAAATTTCTTGGTGGGCCAAGGGACCCTTTTTCGCGTCGGGGGTATCGCAACGGCGCAAGCGCAAATCGATGTCGTGCTGATCAAAACTCGGACACCCTTCCACCAATGCAAGATAACGCTTGTCAACCTGGCGGACGCGAAAGGCCTGACTCAACCGTCGCTGCGCGGCAAGCCCGCGAGCAAACAGACAACAGCCATAAGTCACCCGATCCAACCGATGCACCGGTCGGATCTCCTCGCCGATCAAGTCAACCAGCAGATCCATCAACGTGGGCCTGCTCACGCCCGGACCCGCTACTGTCACGATGCCCGCGGGCTTGTCCACAACCACGTAGTCCCCACCTTGTGCTAGCAAACACAACGTGGGCTGGGGCTGTTTAGAGTGCTTCAACCTAATTCCACCACCTTCCTACTCACCCTATAAAGCTTAGACGGATTGAGAACGCTGCCACTAGCGGTTTTGGACCGCGGCGGCTTGACGCCGCTTTTCGACAGGCAGACACAGCACACGCTCATCCACCTCGATAAACCCCAATTCATCTCGTGCAAGCCGCAGCAAATAATCCGCTGACTCAACGGATTGCCCTTCTTCGGCCAATAGGGCAAGCTCCCGCCGCAATCGTTGGACCCGCGACCGCAAGCCTTCCACTTGCTCGTGCAGTTGCCGGGCTGTCGCTTGTAACCGATACCAAGCGGGAATCGTCATCGGATCAAACAGAGCGAAAACGCAAATGCCGGCGCCGGTCAACAAGGCAATTCCCCATAAGGTTTTAGGAGACCATCGCCAGTTATCCATTTTCTTGCTCACTGAAAGGACTCAGAATGGATTCCCGCCGGAGTTTACCCTCGCGAAAGCGGGGGCGGGAATGACAAAACAAGCGCCAAGCCATCCTCAAGGAAGGGTGTTGTCAAGCCAACACAATCCAAGGTGAAGTCTCCCCCGTGTCTCTCGAAGCGTTTCAGGTCCACCGGAGCCGCTGGGAGCAAGCCCACGCAGTGGGTTAAGCGTCGGGATTGACAAACGGCATGATGCCGATGCATCGATAGCGTTTAACAGCGCGGGACATTTTCCGCTGCCCTTTTGCCGTTAAGCCCGTGCGCCGTTGCGGCGAGATCTTCCCTTCCGGTGAAACGCACCTTCGCAAAAACTCTGGATCAAGGTGCTCGGCATCCCCCTTGCGGACATGATCGAACTCACCGGGCTGCTCCTTAACACGCGGCTTCATCAGAAATGACACTTTTCTCTCTCCTCTCGTTGGGCAACAACGCCACCTTAACACATTGACAGCATCGTCAAAACTCCTTCATACTCAACAATGGTGACGCGGGGTAGAGCAGTTTGGTAGCTCGTCGGGCTCATAACCCGGAGGTCGAAGGTTCAAATCCTTCCCCCGCAACCAGCTGGTGTAAGCTTCCAATGGCGCCTGTCTCATCACTCGGCTGGGAATCCACCGCGGAAGTTAGAAAACCAAGCGACAACGAGCAAAAATGACACCTTACATCTCCTTAGCCGTGGCAATTTGCGCCGAGGTCGTCGCCACCAGTTTTCTCAAGGCATCCGACGGCTTTACCAAGCTGTCGCCCTCTCTCGTTGTCATCGTGGGCTATGTCATTTCATTCTACTCACTATCCCTGGCGTTGCGAACGATCCCGCTGGGCATTGCCTACGCCTTGTGGGCGGGTTTGGGCATTGTGTTAATCGCCGTGATCAGCGCCGTTATCTACCGGCAACCACCCGACCTTCCCGCTGCCTTGGGCATCGCCTTGATCGTGTCGGGCGTGGTGGTCATTCAGCTGCTTTCCAAGACAACCGGCCACTAAGTACCACGGATCACGGGATTTGATGGATTGTCGGATGGACGAGATGACGGCAAAAGTAGAGTCGCGAGCTTTTTGAAGTTTACCTGCCGTGAAAACGGGGGCGGGAATGACAAGATGGGGGTTTTGGGAAAAGCAAAAAGAAAACTTAGAGCCTGTTTTCAAAATAAGGGAACAGGGTTAAATTTTCGATTTTCTGTGCCTTGTTGTTTTTGGTATTTGCTTCCGAGGATTGGTATTATCCGCCGGCCGACCGTCACTTCAATCCCCGTGAATCCGAGTTTACCCGGGGTTTGGTGTTGCCCAATGATTTAATGTAGGCAATGAGCGCGGCGATCTCTTTTTCGCTCACTTGGCCTTGGTAGGAGGGCATGACGGGTGGGTAGCCCTTGGTGATGCGTTTTTGCGGTTCCAAGATGGACTGGCGAATGTAATCGTCATCCACTAAAGCACCGCCGCCACCCTCCAGTTCGGCTGTCGAGCCGTACAGTCCCTTGAAACTGGGGCCGATTTTGGGTGAGCCGTCCACGGTGTGACAGGCCACGCACCCTTTTTTGGCATACAGCTTTTCGCCCAGCTGCGTCGGTGACAGGCTTTGGTCGGCTTGCCGCACGCCGTCCGCCCATTTGTCGTAGTCCTCTTGCGCCATCACCTTGAGCTTGGCCACCATTAAGCTGTGTTGCCGGCCGCAGTATTCGGCGCACAAAATGGGAAACTCGCCCGTTAGCGTGGGGGTGAACCACAGCGTGGTGTAGCGCCCCGGCACCGTGTCTTGCTTGACGCGCAAGTTGGGAATGAAAAAGCTGTGAATGACGTCTTGCGACGACAACACGACCTTCACCGGTTGCCCCACCACCACGCCAAAGGTGGCGCCTTGGCCGCCGACTTCAAATCCTTCGTCTTCGTAAACAGCTGTCCATTGCCACTTTTGCGCGATAACGCGCAGCTGCTTGGCGGGGCTTGGGGCAACGCGCAGGTCGAGGAACTGATAAAACCCCCACGTGAACACCGCGCCCAGGTAGAGCAACGGCAGCGCGGTCCAGGCCAGCTCCATCCACGTGTTGTGATCTGTTTGGCTCGTGGCGCGTTGTCCGGGCCGCCGCCTGCGGTAGCGCGCCACGAACACCACCATGGGCAGCACCACCAGGGCAAACAGCCCCGTACACGTGAACAGCAGAAACGTGAACAGCGTGTCCCACCGTTGCGCTTGCAGCGACGCGGCAACCGGCGCCCACCCCCAAAGGCCCGTGGTGGGCACATGCAGCGAGAGCAACTCATTCAACGATTGCATCGCGTACCGCCCCGCGCATCGGTCATCTTTTTAGCATACCACTCCCGACGCGGATTCAGGCGGGATGAATCAGCCGGATGGGCGCAGCGCTTTGGTGTGCGGCGGCTGGACGCCGCTTTCCCTTATCTTGGCAAACCTGTTTGCGTTAGCTTTTGCCTTGTTGTTGGCGAGCTCGATGTAGCGAGTCCCTAATCATCTGTGTGTGTGGATGACTTGGCAACGTGTGTTCCATAATCGCGACGGCTTTTTCC
>JBCCEG010000058.1:0-7786 GCA_039030455.1 Myxococcota bacterium
CTCGCGAATGAAAAAGACGCCGCCAAGTTGGAAAGTGTCATCGAGCGTTTTTTGGCGCCGGCGGCCAAGCAACTGTAAGCTGGTTGTCGTCGCCTTGTGCGTTGATTCAACGAGGCTAAAAGGGCCCTGGTGTTCGACAATCCCGCCAATTCCTCTGATCCGATTCATCCGAGTTTGTCGTGGGGGCGGCTTGTCGTTGAGGAATTAGTCCGTTTGGGCTGTACGCGCGTGTATGCCGCGCCGGGGTCGCGCAGCGCCCCGCTCACGTTGGCCGCCGCCGGCCACGGCGGTGTCACGCTCACCATGGGGTACGACGAGCGCAGCCTGGGGTTTTGCGCGTTGGGGTGGGGCAGGGCGGTGGGAATGCAATCCCCCCTCGGGGAGCTCGCCGCCGTGATCGTCACCTCGGGCACGGCGGTGGCCAACCTGTTCCCAGCGGTGGTCGAGGCGTCGCACGATCACGTTCCACTGCTGTTGCTCACCGCCGACCGCCCTGATCACTTGCGCCACAGCGGCGCTAACCAAACCATCAACCAACTGGACCTGTTCGGCCGTTTTGTCCGGTGGCACGCGAGTTTGCCAACGCCCAATGGAGACATGCCGCGACAGTTCGTGATCGCGACGGCGCGAGAAGCCGTGCTGCGTGCCCTGGGGCCCGACCCCGGCCCGGTCCATCTCAACATGCCGCTAGCGCGTTTGGGGGGGATTTCCTATCGTCCTTGTGCAAATGAAGAGGCGGACCAAAACGTTGTAAAAAGCAGAGACGCGATTAATCGCGTCTCTGCGAACCCGAACGAGGCGCCACCCTTTTTTTGTCATTCCCGCCCCCCTCTGTCGTTCCTGCGAAAGCAGGAATCCATATGGACCCCCGCGAAAGCGGGGGTGACAAATGAGGGCGAAATGCTGGAATCCACTGCGGAGCCGCCGCAGTCCAAAACTGCTGCAACAGCCTCGTTCAGCGAGCTCCAATCCGTTATCGACGTGCTGCGGCGCGCGCGGCAGGGCTTGGTGATTGTGGCGGGGGGTTATCGCGACGACGATGACGGCGCCGCGCTGGATCGGCTGCTGACGCGCTTGGGTTGGCCGGTATTCGCCGAAGGGCTGTGTGCTGCTCGCTACAGAACGCATTCTTGCATCGTGCCGTCGTTTGATCTGCTGTTGGGGTGTTCCCACATCGCAACACGCTTTTGCCCCGACGTGGTGCTGCAGTTGGGAACGCGGGTGGTGTCGCCCACATTGGATCGGTGGTTGCAACGTCGCGCGGCGGGGGAAGACGGCGAACAGACCGCGCGGCTGCCCTACATCATGGCCGGCGAGCACCCGGGCACGGTGGATCCCCACTTTGCCGTCACCCATCGGTTGCCCTTGCGGGGGTTTGTTCCATCGGTGCTTGCTTCTTTTTGTCATTCCCACCCTCCTTGTCATTTTGACGAGCCCCCCTCCTGTCATACTGGCAAGACCCTTTCCTGTCATCCTGACGAACGAAGTGAGGAAGGATCTCCCCACGTTCCGACGGGTGTGGATTCCCGCCTTCGGGGTCTTCCAAAAAGGTCGGCGCTCCGTTGTTCCAAGGAAAAACTGGCGGAACGCACCAAAATGGATCCCTGCTTTCGCAGGGATGACAGAGTGGGGGGACCCGCAGAAAGCCATACACCTTCATTGTCATTCCTGCGAAAGCAGGAATCCATGAAAAAATCAGAAAAACGCGACGTCGCTGACTTTTTGGAAGGCCCCCTTCGCGGGAATGACAAAGAAAAAACCCTAAACCGTCACGTGATACGTGACGGTTTACTTTCGTTCCTGCCCCACCTTTCTCGCCAAACCCAACGGATCATCGACGAGACCCTGGCGACGCAAGATCGTTTGACGGAACCCTTTGTGGCTCGCTGTATTTCCCGTGTCGTTTCTGTTGTCGCGGCTGGACGTTCCAGTTCTCCCGCAGGTTTTGGCGGCAAAGGGGCCCCCGCGAAGTATTTGCGCGAAGCGCAAAACTTTGTGGGGCAAAAAGGGGCGCAGCCCCAACCCATCCTGTTTTTGGGCAACAGCATGCCGGTGCGCGACATGGGCCGCTTCGCCGTCGCTACTGAACATCGGGGAAGCCCGTTTACGGTTGTCACGACCAATCGCGGCGCCAGCGGCATCGACGGTGTGTTGAGCACCGCCTGCGGCGTGGCGCATGGTTCGGACAGCCCCGTGACGTTGGTGGTGGGGGATCTGTCTTTCTTACACGACTGCAACGGCTTGGCGCTGCTGCGTGAAACACCCCAACCGGTTACCGTTGTCGTCATCAACAATCGCGGCGGCGGCATCTTCGCGCTGTTGCCTTTCGCGCGCGAATCGGGTGTTTTTGAACGCTGTTTTCAAACGCGCCACGATCACGATTTGGGCAGCCTATGCCGCGGCTTCGGCGTGCCCCACACGGCGGTGGAGCATCCGGCGGAGTTTGCACAAGCCTACGCCGCCGCGCTGCAACGCGGCAAAACCAGCGTCATCGAGGCGCGCACGGATGTGGAGCACGACATGGCGTTGCGCAGGCACATCGAGCGGGCGATTGATCGGATGGTGAAAAAGCAACCGGAGGAGTGAGGGAGTTTCGCGCTTCGATTGGGGGTGATACCGATAATCAAAAGCGAGGCTTTCTTTTGTCATTCCCGCCCCTGATCGGTGTCAGGGGCAGGCTCCAGGGGATTTCCAAAAAGGGTTCGGTGAGGGTTCTTGTGGGTTTTGGTCTGGGCTGTGGAAGGCACCGCGATAGCGGTAAGTCTCCGCAGTGCGGAGACTGTGCCTGGAGCAGGGGAGCAACTGGATTGCGACCTGGCCCGGAGGGCCGCGTACGCGGGGGCGACGAGGGGAAGGTTGCGTTTTTCGTTGGACTTTCGTTTTCATCCAGCTGTAGAGCGGGTTTCTCCACTTTGTCATTCCCGCCCCTGTTCGGAGCCAGGGGCAGGCTCCAGCGGGAATCCAGGCCCTGGCATTCATGCGACCGATCCGGGGAAACACCAGGCGGGAGACTTTTTGGAAGTCCCCGAAAGCGGGAATCTAGACAGGACTATGGAAGAAAATCGTACTCCTCGGTCTGGGCCCCCGCTAGTTTATCCCCGCGAAGGCGGGGACGGGGGCGACAGTTGTATAACTTGTTTTTTAGAATTGGCATGAAAAGTGGAAGTGCGAAACTCCTGGAGGAGTGATGATCATGCAGCCGCGATTGGAAGATCTTGCCTATCAACGTGACGCGGTGCGATCGGTGGTGGGGGTGTTTCAGGGGCAGCCCCGCAACACGTTCGACACGGCGTGCCGGGACGGCGTGCGCGGCAACGTGTTGCATCTGAGTCCGCGACGGATACGGGACAACCTTCTCGCGGTCATCCGAGAGAACGGCATCGACCCGCGCGTTGCCTGCGTGCAAGACACCCCGGACTTTTGCGTTGAAATGGAAACGGGCACGGGCAAAACCCTGGTCTACCTCAAAACCATGTGTGAGTTGCACCGCGAGTTCGGCTTTACCAAGTTCATCGTTTTGGTGCCTTCCATCGCGGTCAAAGAGGGGGTGTTGGCGGCCTTCGCGGATTTTCAACAGCAGCTGGCGCGGATTCATGGCACGGTGCCGGCCTGTTTTGACTACGACGGCAGGCGGCTGAATCGCGTGATTCGCTTTGTGGAGGAGCAACACCCCCAGATCATGGTGATGACACTGCAGGCGTTTAACACGCACGATCGCATTCTCAATCAAGCCAAGCGCGAAGACCTGTTTTGTCGCATGCCGTTTCTGCAAGCGATTGCCCAAACCCGCCCCGTCGTGGTGATGGACGAGCCGCAAGAGGGCATGGATACTCCCAACGCCGTAGCCCGCATCGCCGCGCTGCGCCCCCTGTGCAAGTTGCGTTACTCGGCCACCCACAAGGTGGTGACCAACCTGCTCTATCGCCTGACGCCCTTCGCCTGTTACAGCCAAGGGTTGGTGAAAAAGATCGAAGTGCTCACGGTGGCCGAACAAAACCAAGAGGCCGACTTGCGCGTGGAGTTGGTTGGAGCCAAAACCTACCCAGACGGCAAACCGCCGCGCGCCAAGCTGCGGCTGTGGTACGTGCGCAAAAACGGCGGCTTTGCCTTGCGCGAATCTCCCTTTTTGGGCGTGGGGGCCGACTTGCAACGCGAGACGGGCAACGTGATCTATCGCGGCTATGTGTTGCGCCGCGTGTTCAAGCCGCTGCGCGAACCAACTTATCGCTGTGAGTTCGACAACGGGGCGATGATCCTTGAAAACGCCAAGTCCGGCGATGTGCGGGGCATTTTCGGCGAGCAACTTTATTGGCTGATCGACAGCCATTTCGCCAAGCGTGAGCGCTTGCGGGCGCGGGGTGTCAAGGGCTTGTCGTTGATCTTCATCGACCGCGTGGCCAACTACGTGCGGCCCGACGGCATCATCCGCGAGCTGTTCGCCCGCAAGTACCAAGAGGTGTGCCGCCGTCGCCTGCGCCGCGAGGCGACCCCCGAGGAGATCACGGCCGCGCAAGGCTACTACTTTGCCCAAACGCCCAAGGGCGAGTTTAGCGACAGCGAGCGGCTGATGCGCGGCGACAAGCGCCTGTTCGACCTGATTTTGCGGCACAAGCAAGAGCTGTTGCGCCTGGAAAATCCCGTGGAGTTCATCTTTACCCATTCGGCCTTGGGCGTGGGGTGGGACAATCCCAACGTGTTCACCATCGCCACGCTCAACCAAAGCCACAGCGAGATCAAAAAGCGACAAGAGATCGGCAGAGGCCTGCGCATTTGCGTCAATCAACAAGGCGAGCGGGTTTATGACCCGCCCGACTGTGCCCCGGGCGATGAGATCAACCTGCTCACCATCGTGCCCAACGAAACGTACGCGACGTTCGCGGCCCAATACCAAAGCGAGATCAGCGAGGTCTACGGTGATGCCGTGTCGGCCGCCGACGGCGACGCGGCCGACTATGGCGCCCAACTGCGCCATAAGGTCAAGGGCGACTATCCGAGCAAGCGTTGCGCGCGCCGCAACGATGCTGTTTATCATAGCCGGTCGTTTCGCGCCTTTTGGCGGAGGTTGAGCCGGCGGACCGACTACACGTTCGTCATCGACGACGAGGCGGTGATAGCGCAAGCGGTGCCGGTGCTCGACACCCTCAAGATAGAACCCTACGAGGTGGAAGCCGCGCTGCATCGCGTGCGACAACTGGGGCAAGACGGTTTGGACGACGTGTACCTGGGCAGCGAACAACACCGCTTGCGTCCCGTCATGCAGCCGGTGGATTTGGTCAAGGAAATTGGCGACAACACGTCGCTGTCGTGCCGATCGGTGTTGCGCATCATCCGCGCCATGACCAACCACCGCACCATCATCGCCAATCCGGCGCGCTTTGTGCACGAGGCTTCCGCGCGTATTCAGCGAATTATGCGGCAAGAGCTGCTGCGCGGGCTGTGTTACCGGCCGTCGGGCGAGGCGTTTGACCTGGCGCGGCTGCCGCCGGACGTTGTCACCTTCGCCGACACGGTTGCCACGCCCAAGCGCGGCGTGTACGACCGTGTGATCTGCGACAGCGAGCTGGAGCGGGACTTCGCGCTGCGCGCGGAACACGACGACGAGGTGGTGTGTTTTCTCAAGCTGCCCGCGTTCTACCAAATCCCCACGCCCATCGGCCCCTACACCCCCGACTTTGGCGTGGTGTTTCGCCGCAAGCGCTTGCGCGAGGGCAACGAGCAAGAATTTTACTTTGTGGTTGAAACCAAGGGCACCAACGACCTAGGCGACACAAAAACGCTGCGGCCCGACGAGGTTTACAAAATCCGCTGCGCCGTGAAACACTTTGACGCGTTGGGGATCGATGCCCGCATCCACTACGACGCGCCCGTCAAGGAGTACTCCGTGTTCAAATCCCGTGCCAAGGGGGTGATGCGTGACTGACGAAGGCCGCGGCGAGACAACGCTCTTTTCCGACAAGCTGTTGGCCAAAATGCCCGCCACGCCCGATGTGAACGTGGAGCGCTTGCGGCAACTCAAGGCGCTGATGCCCGATCTGTTCACCAACGACGGGGCGATCAACCCCGAGTCGCTCAAGCGGCTGGTGGATGCCGACGGTGCCCCCGACACCGAGCGCTTTGAGTTCCGCTGGTTTGGCAAGTCATGCGCCAAACGGCGGGCCTTTACCCCCACCGTCGCCTCGTTGGAGTACGACGCGGCGCGGTCGGTCAACCCCGAACGCGCCGGCGGCAACGCGATTATCGAGGGCGAAAACCTGCAAGTGCTCAAGTGCCTGCTGGCCGGTTACCGCAACCGCGTTAAGTGCATTTACATCGATCCGCCGTACAACAAAGACAAGGATTTTGTCTATCGCGACACGTGGAAACAAGACAAAGAAAGCTATTGGGAGCACATCGGCGTGACCCAAGGCGGTGTTAAAATCGACAGCAACACCCGTGCCGAGGGTCGCTTGCACTCCAACTGGTTGAACATGATGTACCCCCGCCTGCTGCTGGCGCGGCAACTGTTGCGCGATGACGGAGTCATTTTCATCTCCATTGACGACAGCGAGGCGCACCATCTGAGAAAGTTGTGCGACGAGGTGTTTGGGGAGGAGAATTTTTTTGCTCAAATCATCATTCGGGCAAATAGTCGAGGGCAGACATATAAACAAATAGCCAAAACACATGAATATATTATTTCCTATACAAAGAATCAAGAGGCTGAATTAATGGAGCTTGTGAAAGCGGTCATGCAGCACGAGCAGGCCTACATCAATTTTTTCGAGTGGGTTCTCACCGCCGAAACGCGGGAACTCATTGATACGAGTCAGCTAAAACCAGTCCCGTCGGAGTTCGTGGATCCGCACCAGAAGTTGATCGCCGACGTTGTCTTTCGCGCCCCGCTGCGGTCCGGTAATGGCTGCGAACGACAGCGCGTTAGCGCTAGAAGGCTCCTGCGGAGCCTTCGGCCGAGAGCAGGGGCCCAAACTGGTTTTGGGCCCTGGAAAACAATATTCCGTTGGAGCACGAGAGCGGCGCCAAACGCATGACGCCGTGGCGTGTGTTGCAATACAACACCCGCGCCATCACGGCGGAGTTGGCGCAAAACGCGGGAATTTTGCCGTTTCTCTGGCCGGTCGTGCTGCACTCGGGCGCATCGTCGTATAACCAACCCACAACGCTGTCCGCCTTGTTTCCGCCGCGAACTCAGACCCTGGCGGACCGCGTTCTCACCGCGAGCTTTCAGTTGGTTGACCTCTGCCGCCTCACGGACGAGCATCTTGAACAGGCCGGTGGCATGGCGAGCCCGTTTCTACTAGTTATGAAGCACATCCATTCCGACGACATAGCCCCCCTGGTAGCGCGACTGGAACCGGGCTTGCGCGACATGGGACGCACCGAGCCGGGCGGGCACTTCACGTGGTCACTGTTTTCGTACATTCTCTATCGTGGTCGGAGCAACCAGTGGGATGCTATACTGAGATCGGGTAAAGCTTGCGTCCGTCCGGAGGACAGGGAGGAGTTGACAATGATCGCGGGAACGCTGGAACACAAGGGTATGCAACATGGCAGGCAACAGGGCATGCAACAAGGCATGCAACAGGGTAGGCAAGAGGGCATGCAACAGGGCGAATTGAAAAAGGCCGTGGAGATCGCGCGTAACATGCTGAGCGAGGGCATCCCCCCCGCCACGGTCGTCAAGGTGACGCATCTGCCTCAACAACAGATTCAAGAACTTCGCGGCTCAAACGGCGGCTCCAACAAATGATCGCGGGAACGCTGGAACACAAGGGTATGCAACAGGGCA
>JBCCEG010000059.1:0-7637 GCA_039030455.1 Myxococcota bacterium
GTCAAAATGGAAAAGTTGCCGGAGCTGGATGACGAATTCGCCAAGGACGTGTCGGACAACATCCAATCCCTGCAACAACTTAAACAAGAGATCACGCGGTCGCTGACTCAAGAAAAGGAGGAGCGAGAACGACGCGATCGCATCGACGCGGCCAAAACCGCGTTGAACAAGTTGCATCCGTTCGAGCTGCCGCCGGCCCTCGTGGCAAAACAATTCGGGGCACTCTCCAGACACCTAAACCAAATGGGTGGGGGGCCGCTTGCCGAACATCTTAAACAGTTCGGCCATGCGCGCGAAAAGCTTAACCGCGATCTGAACCAGACAGCCGAATTTCTCGTCCGCGCCGATCTCGTGTTAGACGCACTCGCGCGACAGGAAAATATTCAGGTATCCGAAACCGAACTTCAGCAAAAAGCCGCTGGGATTATCGAACAAGAAAAAATTCCGGCTGATCAAATCAAGGAATTCATGCAACAAATCAACGTGAATGTCCTGCGAAAAAAGGTTGCGCATGACAAGGCGCTGGATTTGGTCATCAAGCACGCGCGCATTACCACGGCAAGCAAACCATTTTCAGTGTAATTATGGATTATTAATTATGAATTATGAGAATCTAAAAATCACGGAAAAAGAAGCTCATAATTCATCATTTATAATTCATAATTCCGCAACCAATTTCCCATCAGGATTGTTGGTGTGTGTCAAGACCTTTGGCTGCCAAATGAACGTGCTGGACAGCGAACTGGTGCACGAACAGCTTGCACGGCTGGGGTGCCGTTTCGTGGATTCTTGGGAAAAAGCGGATATCGTTTTGCTCAACACCTGTTCCGTGCGCGCGCTGAGCGAGCACAAGGCCATCAGCCGCCTGGGACGCTTGCGAGCACGAAAAGAACGCGGTGACAAAGTGGTGGTGGGCGTGTTGGGGTGCATGGCCGAGCGGATGCACACCGATCTACTCCGTGCTAATCCGTGCATTGACCTGTTGGCCGGGCCCGGCAAATTGGCCGACGTTCCCCAGCTGGTGGTCGAGGCGTACCAATGCGTGCAACGCGGTCAACCGGGCAAGCAAGTCAGTCTGAGTAACTTTCGCGAGCGCAAGGGCAACAGTGTCCCCGACCGAGCGATGGAGGATTTGGAGGCGCTTGACGCTCTCCGTTCGCCGACGCATAGAGACGCGATTAATCGCGTCTCTACGACGACGAGCGTGAGCAACGATCGAAACGCAACGAGCTGCACCCCGGCTTCTCCGTCGGCGCGGAACGCTTTAGCAAACAAGCCCCCGCCGGGGGCGTACGTCCGGATTACCAGGGGGTGCAACAAATTTTGCGCGTTTTGCGTGGTACCGCGCACGCGGGGGCCCGAAGCGCATCGACACCCCGACGGCATTGTAGACGAAGTCAAGCGTCTAGCGGACGCGGGCGTGTTGGAGGTCACCCTGCTGGGACAGACCATCAATCATTACCACTACCGGCACGGCCCTAACTACTCCACGTCGTTCGCGCGGCTGCTGTTTCAAATTCACGAAGCGGTCCCTCATCTGCCTCGCTTGCGCTTTCTCACCAGTTACCCACGGGACTTTACCGACGAAGCATTGGACGTGATGGCCGGCTGCGAACGCATCTGCAAGTACTTGCACATACCGGCTCAATCGGGCAGCGATCGCATTTTGCGTCGGATGAACCGGGGCTACACACGTGACCAATACCTGGGCCTGATTGAGCGCGCTCGCGCTCGCATGCCCCATATCAGCATCGTGGGCGACATGATCACGGGATTCCCCACGGAAACGGATGAGGATCACGAGCTTTCCTTAAGCTTGCTGCGACAAGTGCGCTACAAAGGCATCTACGTTTTTAAATACTCCCCCCGCCCCATGACGGTAGCCCACCGACGCGAGACGGACAACGTGCCCGTGCATGTCAAACAGGAACGCAATCGACAGTTGCTGCGGTTGCAGCGCTCCATCAGCCTGGAGCACCATCGCGGCATGATCGGCCAAGAATTCGAGGTTTTGGTGGAAGGCAGGGCAAAGTACGGCCCCAGGGAATCCGACGAACAAAAGCAGGAGGAACTCATTCAAATCGGGACTACAAGAGGGACTAAGACTTCCTTTCCTTGCCATCCTGAGTCTGTCCGGAACAGGAGCGAAGGACAGACGAAAGATCTCCTCACGCGGCGATCAACCCCACCTGTCATTCCTGCGAAAGCAGGAATCCACATGGACCCCCGCCTTCGCGGGGGTGACAAAGTGGGGATCGCGACCACAAGAGGCATACCCTCCCCTGTCACTCCTGCCCCTGTTTCCGCAGGGGTCGCACCTCCCAACGTCCGATTGCAAGCTCGCACGCGGGGGGATCACATTGTTGTGTTCGACGGGCCGTCGGCGTGGATTGGTGCATGCGTGCGTATTCGCGTGACCGACGCCACGGCGCTTACCTTGCGCGGGGAAGTCACTGAGGGCTCGCCCCCTTGTTCCAAAAACTCTCGACGACTTGAAACGTGACGAAAGAAAGGGTGTGGCAAGGAGCCCCCGCAAAGTACCGAAACGAAGTGATAACTCTGTGGGGTGGGACGGCACTTTGTGAGAGAAAAGTAAGGAGACGCAGTCTCCCCCCTTGCGCGAGGCGGCCGCATGACGGCAAGCTAATTGCCGTAGCCACGGTGAGGGAGATACGGTCGCTGTGATCGAACAGCTGTTTCGTCGTCATTTTTGGGTGCTGCACCTGATCTTTCTCGCGCTTGCCGCGTGGATCTTGGCAGCCTCTGCTTCCCCCATCATCGCGTACATCTTGCGCAAATCCCTGCCCGCTCCCGCCGACCAAGGCGCCTCCGCCACGGCCCCAATTCAGCCCACGAAGACCAAACGGAATTTTGACATCGCCAACGAACGCAATCTGTTCGGCGCGCGGCGAGAAGACATTGAAGAAGTCAAGGCGGAACAGTTAGACCCCGCGGAACACGAACATGATGACAGAGCAAGCAAAAACTGGCGTGATGCCGTCCCGAGTAATCTGCCGCTCAAGCTTGTCGCGACCGTTGTTTTCCCCGGTAACCCCTATGCCTCGCTGGCCAGTCTTTTAGACTCGGAAAGCGGCCAAGTCAAACTCTATTCCATCAAAACCTGCCGGCCAGACGGAACGACACCCTGCAAGAATCTGCCAGGCATGGCGGAACTCGTGCGCATTGAACCGGACCGGGTCTATCTGTATAACAAGAGAGAACATCGGTATGAAACCGTGGGAGCAGGTTTGGCGAAAGAAGAGCGAATCGTCTTGCCGACGCAAGAGCAAGGCGAGGAAGAAGAGATTTCCGGCGCGAGCGAGGAAGAAGGAGTTCGGCAAACAAAACCGGACTCTTATCAAATAGACAGCGGTTTTCTCAACCAAACCCTGCAGAAAAAAAATCTATCGAAGATTTTGACACAAGCATATGCAAGGTTCACAGGCGGAGGACTTGTCATAAGCAGGATCAAATCGGGCTCGATCTTTGAAAAAATAGGCCTGCAAAACAGAGACATCATTCTCAAAATCAACGGCAATGAAATAACGCCGCTAACGGCGATGCAGCTGTTTAACAAACTCAAACGAAAAAAACACTTCACGATCGACATCAAACGAGGAGAGTCGTCGCGGACGTTCGATTACTCGGTCGTTCCCTAGGACAAAACAGGACCACCATGGGCAAAATGAGAACAAGAAGCACAATTACAAAATCCTGGACGGTATTGCCTGTCTGTGCGTTGCTGTCCTTGACCGCGCAGGCGGTAAAGGATGTGCCCGCGCGCGCGGGCAAACCGGGCTCTTCGAGTCAGACCGACGACATCACGCGCGTGCCCCTGCCCACCTGTAAACCGGTCGAGGGGAAGTTCGCCTGGAGTCTAAAAGGCGTCTCGTTGAAGGAAGTCGCCGATCAAATCAGCAACATTACGTGCAAGCGATTCATTTCGCTAGAAGGTGTGAAAAACGCGCTAGCAAAAAAGGTAGAGCTGACGGGCGAGCTTAATGTGGACGCCGACCAAGCCTGGAGCATCTTTCTCGCCATGCTCCAGTCCAACGGCGTGGGGTTGGTACACGTTAACCGAGTGAAAAACAAGGGCGGCGAACGGTACGACGTCTATCGGTTTGAAAAACGCGATGACATCGCGCGGCAGCCCACGCGTGTCTACACGGACGGTCGAGTGCCGCCTGTGTCCGAGGAAACCGCCACGGTCGTCTACGAGCTCAAGCACGCCACCAAGGACACCACCCGCTCCACTCTGCGATCGCTCATGAGTCGTACGGGAACGATCAGCGCATCGGGCGACGACTTTTTGATTCTCGTGGACAGCAGCGCCAACCTCAGACGCATTCTCAGAATTCTCAAGGAGATCGATGTACCGGGCGCTTCGGACATGGTTCATACGATCAACCTGGAGTACGCGGAAGCTTCGGATCTGCAAAAGAAGCTCACGGAAATCTTCGAGCTGGGTTCGAAAAGGAACATGGCCCGACGATCCCATATTCGGCCGGGCTCGGACGGCGGGGGAGGCGATGACTTTAGCATCCAGAAGATCATCGCCGACGACCGTGCCAACCGGTTGCTCGTGGTTGCGTCGGACAAGGGACTGCAACGCGTCAAGGAAACGGTGAAACTGTTAGATACGCCGCCGTCGGAAGGCTTTAGTCAAGATGAGATTCACGTCTACCGCGTCAAGCACGGCGACGCCAAAAAAATCCACGAAACCGTCTCCAGACTGGTGCAAGAAAGCAGCCGCAAGCGCTCTTCAAGCGGGAGCAACGATCAAGCCAACAAGGGGGAAGTGTTCGAAGGCGAAGTGCGCATGGCCGCCGACGAAGGGACCAATGCCTTGGTGATCATCGCCAGTCCCAAGGATTATCGCTCTGTTAGACGCATGCTGAATCGTTTGGACGAAGAACGGGTGCAGGTCCACATCGAAGCGGTCATCATGGACATCTCCATCAACGACAATAACGAATTCGGCCTCAACGTCTTTGGCGCGTTTCCCACCCCGGGCATTGGCAATAGTCTCAGCGTTGCCGGCAATCCCGGCGGCCTTGAAATGGGGCAAGGCGCCATCGCCTCGCTGGTCAAGGACACCAGCGCCGGATCAGCCGCCGCTTTAGGGAACTTTATCGGCACACTGGGTGTGATGGGACCGGGGGTGACGGTGCCCGGCACCAGCATTCAGGTACCGTCGTTTGGCGCGGTGTTGAAGGCAGTGCAAACGCAAGGCAGCGTGGATGTTCTCTCCACTCCCTCGGTGATGACGCTCAACAACAAAAAAGCGGAGCTTTCCACGGGCAAGCGCGTCCCCGTCTCAACCGGCACCATCAGCTTGGGGTCGGCGAGCAAGGCGGCCGAAAGCCTGGGGATCCCCTTGAATCAAATCCGCTACCAAGACGCTAAGCTTAAGGTCTTGGTCACGCCGCACGTCAGCGACGACGATCAAGTCCGGCTGGAAATCGAACAGGACGTCACCGATCTAGGAGCCAAACAGGTAATCGGCGGCCAAGAACATCAAATTTTTGACACCAAGCAAGTGAAAACCGTCGTGCTCGCCCGCGACCAACAGACGGTGATCATCGGCGGACTCATTAGCACCAAAACCACCATGACCGAAAATAAAGTTCCACTCCTAGGGGATATTCCCCTGCTGGGATGGCTCTTTAAAGGCCGTAAGAAAGAAAAACGGAAACGCAATCTGGTGCTCGCCCTGACGGTCACGGTCGTCCGCACCGACGCGGATCACCAGAAGATCTATCACCGCAAGATGCGCGAGCGCGAGGAATTTGCCCGCATGCAACTGGGCAGAAAATCCCAACCCTACAACCCGTATATCAATTACGAACAAAAACTAGGGCCGCTGCAGCAAGCCTCGTTCCAACTGACACATGAAATGCTGCGGGTGGAAAACGGCGGCCCCGGCCTGCCTAACGAAACGGTCATCCAACCGCAACCCCGGCCCGACAAAACCCCAAACCCGCAAACCGACGGCGAGTTAGAAGACGGACTCGAACCATCGGCAATCACGGGCAACTCGGACGAAGAAATGGAAGAGCTAGAAGCGTCGCAAGCGCTACAGCTCCCTGCCAACGATCCGGAACCGATGCGCTAACAGCACCCAGAGGGATTGGCAACGTGCCACGCACCACCACGGCCACGCGCGACCAAAAGCCGCGGCGGGAACAACATGTTGTTCGACCGATCCGGCGCCGCGATCAGCTGTTCAAGAAGGACGCCGCACGCCCCCGCGTGGATCGCACGGTCGTCACAACCCCAGCGACAACGGATCAAGTTACTCGGACGATTGCGCGCCATGCGCATCCAGGAGATCGAACCTGTTAGAAGAGTCTACATCGAAAAACAAGATGGGCGGAAAAGACCGCTTGGCCTTCCCACCATCCTAAGCCGATGTAAACAAGCAGTCATCCAGACAGCCCTGGAACCCTACTGGGAGGCGAAACTGGAAGCGACCAGCTACGGCTTTCGCCCGGGCCGAAGCGCGCACGACGCGATTCAACGGATCCACAACACCGTGAATTGTGCCCGTAAGCGTCACTACGCACTGGACGCGGACATCGAAGGAGCGTTTGACAACGTGTCGCAAAGCACCCTCATGACCCGTATCGGCCGCTTCCCAGCCCACGCATGGATCCAAGGGTTTCTTCGAGCCGGCGTGATGGAGCAAGGGGAATATCGGACCACGCCCAACGGCAACGCCCCAAGGCGACCCGCTAAGTCCCGTACTTTCAAACCTGTTCATGCACTATGCGTTCGATAAGTGGATGGGTCGCCATTATCCGCGGCTACCGTGGTGTCGCTATGCGGACGATGGGTTGATCCATTGCCACAGTCAAGCTCAGGCGCGGCAAGTGATGGAAGAGCCGCGCCAACGGCTACAAGACCGCGGATTAGAGCTGCACCCAGACAAAACACGGATTGTGTACTGCAAAGATGACAATCGTTCAGGGGATTATCCTGTGCGGAAGTTTGATTTTCCGGGATACACGTTTCGAGGTCGTTCGGTCAGAAATGCCAGAGATCAAAAGAACTTTGTGGGTTTCACTCCTGCGGTGAGCAATGTGTCTAAGAAAGCAATGAGAGGATATTTACGTGCAAGTCGGATGAACAAACACCTGCAAGGGGGACTGTGGGAAATAGCCCGCGGGTACAATCCTGTCTTACGTGGGTGGTTGGAGTATTATGGGAAATACGGTCGATCCGAGATGAAAGACGTGTTTACCAGCTTCAACAAAATGTTGATCAAATGGCTGATGCGGAAATACCAGCGTTTTCGAGGACATAAAACACGAGCAAGTAGGTATGCAGAGAGCTTGTGCAAGTACAACAAGAAGCTCTTTGTACACTGGGAGCAAGGAATTGTAGGGAGGTTCGCCTGATGGGAGCTCAATGACGCGAGAGTGTCACGTTGAGTTCGCCAGAGGGGCCTAGGGGGGAAGTTCCCCTGGGCTACTCGCTATTTCCCGTTGCCTTTGTCGCCGACGGCATTCGCTTTTTGGACATCCTGTTCCCGCTGTTCTTTCGTTCAACGGGGTTTCCACGTTCCGCATGGGAGAAGAAGCGCGATAGTCGGTTGCCCTTTGTACGCCGGGTGACCGGGACCCTCCTAACGAGCA
>JBCCEG010000060.1:0-7594 GCA_039030455.1 Myxococcota bacterium
ACGGCGGTGCGGCGGGGGGCTTATTTAGGACCTGGCGTGGTGGTGATGCCACCGGCGTATATCAACGTGGGGGCGTACGTGGATGCAAACAGTCTGGTGGATTCCCATGCCTTGGTGGGTAGCTGCGCGCAGGTAGGCAAGCGCGTGCACCTTTCAGCCGCCGCCCAGCTGGGTGGGGTGCTAGAGCCGGTGGGTGCGTTGCCGGTCATCGTCGAGGACGACGTGTTCGTGGGCGGCGGCGTTGGCATTTACGAGGGCACCGTGGTACGGCGCGGGGCCGTGGTTGGCGCGGGGGTTCAGCTGACAGTAAGCGCCAAGGTGTACGATGTGCCCCGCGAGCGAGTGATCACGGCTTCTTCGGCGGGTGTGTTGGAGATCCCCGAACGCGCGGTGGTGGTTGCCGGCGCCAGGCCCGTTGGGGGAGCGTTTGCCCGCGAGCACGGCATCCAAATCGCTACTCCCGTCATCGTCAAATATCGGGACGAGCGCACCGATGCCAAGACAGTGCTGGAGCAGGCATTGCGAAGCGCGCAATAGCCACGTTCCCCGTTCTTGACCTAGGGCACGTCGTGCGTACTGTAATTCGTGTTAGCGGCAGAATATGGCGGTGCGCCCCAGAGACGAAAAAAGGAAGGAGAATGCAAGATGAGCAACAAAGTCATTGGCATTGATTTAGGGACAACGAATTCCGTGGTGGCCGTGATGGAGGGTGGAGAACCCAAGGTCATTGCCAACGAAGAAGGCCATCGAACCACCCCGTCAGTGGTTGCTTATGCCAAAGACGAAGTGCTGGTGGGAAGCACCGCGCGCCGCCAGGCCGTGGTCAATCCCACGAATACGATCTTTTCAGCCAAGCGTTTCATCGGTAGGCGGTTTGATGAATGCGCCGACGAGATCGGCCATTACCCGATCGACTGTGTCAAGTTGCCAAGCGGCGGGGTAGGGTTCAAGGTCCAAGACAAAACCGTCGCGCCGCCGGAAGCGTCCGCCAAGGTGCTGCAGAAACTCAAGCGAGACGCCGAGCGCTACCTAGGTGAACCGATGTCGCGCGCGGTGATTACGGTACCGGCTTACTTCAACGATGCGCAGCGTCAGGCAACACGCGACGCCGGCAAAATCGCGGGGCTGTCGGTGGAGCGCATTGTGAACGAACCCACGGCGGCGTCACTGGCATATGGCTTGGATAAGAAAAAAGAGGGCAAGATCGCTGTCTTCGATTTGGGCGGCGGCACGTTTGACGTTTCCATTTTGGAAGTGGGCGAGAATGTAGTGGAGGTGATGGCTACCAACGGCGACACCCACCTTGGCGGTGACGACCTAGATAACACCCTGATCCGCTATCTAATCACGGAGTTCAAGCGCGACACGGGCGTGGATGTGTCCAAGGACAAGATGGTGATGCAACGGCTGAAAGAAGCCGCTGAAAAAGCCAAGATCGAGCTTTCCAGCATGAAGGAAACAGAGATCAATTTGCCGTTCCTCACGGCGGATGCCGCCGGCCCCAAGCATTTGAGCCTCAAGCTGACGCGCGCCAAGTTCGAGCAGTTGATCGGCGGTCTGGTGCAGCGCACGCTGCGGCCGTGTGAAAAAGCATTGGCCGACGCCAAGCTGGCCGTGAGCGACATCGACGAGGTCGTGCTGGTGGGTGGCTCTACGCGCGTGCCGCTGGTGCAAAAGAAGGTGGAAGAGCTTTTTGGCAAGGAACCCAACCGTTCCGTGAATCCCGACGAAGTGGTGGCTTTGGGCGCGGCGGTGCAGGCGGGCGTGTTGGCCGGTGACGTCAAGGATATGTTGCTGCTAGACGTGACCCCGCTGAGTTTGGGCATTGAGACCCTGGGGAGTGTGACAACGGTGTTGATTCCGCGCAACACGACCATTCCCACCAAGAAGTCCGAGACCTTTTCCACCGCCGCGGATAACCAAACCAGCGTGGAGGTGCATGTGTTGCAGGGTGAGCGGGAAATGGCGCGCGACAATCGAACACTAGGCAAGTTTCACTTAGAGGGGATTCCGCCCGCGCCGCGCGGCACGCCGCAGATCGAGGTGACGTTTGACATCGACGCCAACGGCATTGTCCATGTGTCGGCCAAGGATCGCGCCACTAACAAGGAGCAAAAGATCACCATCACGGCCAGCTCCGGGTTGGCCAAGGATGAGATTGACCGCATGGTGCGAGACGCCGCGCAACACGAGCAAGAGGATAAAAAGCGGCGCGAGCTGGTGGAGGCACGCAACAAGCTGGACGGGCTTATTTACGGCACTGAAAAGACTCTGAAAGACGGCGGAGACAAGCTTTCCGATGAGCTGAAGCAAGAAGTCGAGCAGGCCTTGACGGAAGCCAGGGCCAAGCTTGACGCGCAAGAACCCGCCGATCTAACGGCGGCGGGGTCCAAACTGGAGCAGGCCGGGCATAAGATGGCCGAGGCCATGTATCAGGCGACGAAATCATCCGAACAGACAACGGCCGATGCGTCATCTAGCACCTCGCGAGAAAAGTCCGAGCAAGGGCAGAAGGCAAGCCAGGGCGACGTCATCGACGCCGAGGTGGAAGAAGCGACTTAAGGACCACGAATCACGGGATTTATTCGGATGGTCAACACAGATTGAAGGTCGTGAACACGAGTGCCTTACCCGCCCATGTTACACTGTGTGAGGGGAAAGTGGATTGGGAGGCAATACCATGGCGAAAAACACCGACGGGCCTTTTTTCGACCCCACCAACGACGTGGCGTTTCGCAAGCTGTTCGGCGACAAAAAGCACAGCGCGGTGGTCATCGACTTCCTGAACGCGGCGCTTGGGTTCAAGGGTGACAAACGCATCGTCCGCATCGACAGGCTGGGCGAGCATCAGCTGCCGCCGGAACACCGGACCAAGGAAACCGTGTTGGATGTGCACTGCCACGACCAGCAGGGCAACAACTACCTGATAGAGATGCAAAACCACCCCGGCGACGCTTTTGCCAAGCGCGCTACCTACTACGTCTCGCACAATTTCGTGGGGCAGCTGGGAGTGGGAGAGGCTTATAGCAGCTTGCGCACGGTGTACTTCGTGGGCGTGTTGGGGTTTTCCTTTGTCGAGGGGGATTCCGACTATTTGTCGCAGCATCGTCTGTGCAATCTCAAAACAGGCAGGCAAACCTTCGACACGCTCCACTACACGTTCGTGGAGTTGCCCAAGTTTCACCTCAAGCTCAATCAGCTAAAAAACGACGCGGAGCGCTGGGTATACTTTTTGCGCCACGCCCCCGCGCTCAAGGAAATTCCCAAGCAGCTGGACACGCCCGCGCTGCGCGAGGCCTTCACCACGTTGCAAGAGCACGCTTGGACTCCCACCGAACGCCGAGCCTACGTCTACTCCATGATCGCCCGCACCGACCGCGAAATGCAGATGAGCTATGCCAAAAGGAAAGGGCTCGAGGAAGGTCTGGCCGAGGGCGAGCGGCGCAAAGCGTTGGTAATCGCCCGCAAGCTGCGGCGGTCCGGCATGGATGAAGCAGCGATCGCGGCGGCCACCGGCTTGACCCGAGGCGAAATCGAATCGCTGTGACTTTTCACGCGTCGGCCCTGGCGCGTGTCTGCGCACGAGTCCTAGTCCGGCACAGCCACTTCGCCCTGGGGCTGGCTGTCGCCGTCACAGTGGCCGCGGGCCTGAGCGCCTCTCGTCTGCGTTTTGACTTTTCCCCCGATGCGATTTACCTAGCGGGCGACCCGGCTCACCAGGCCTATGTAGAGCGTTATCTGCCCCACTTTGCCGCGCGGGGGGGCACGGCGGTGGTTGCCGTCGAGGGCGATGTGACCCGGGAACACACGCAACGCGCGCTGCGGGCTTTGCGTGATCGATTGAGCCAGGAACCTTTCGTGCAAATTGTGCGGGGAGCTGCTTTTTCACCCGTTGGCGAAAAATCGCCTGGAGACTCCGAGATGGATTCCCGCTTTCGCGGGAATGACAAAGTAGGGGGAACCGCTTCAAAATTGGATGAAAGCGAAAGCCTAATAAAAAAGCATACACTCTCTCTGTCATTATTGGATCCCCGCATTAGCGAGGATAAACTCCAGCGGGAATCCACTGAAAAGCCAAAAGTAGGCGAGGGAGAACGCTCTTCTCCTTTATTGTCATTCCCGCGAAAGCAGGAATCTAATCCGTGGGAGATAGCCCCCGACGGTGCCGCCGCCGCGATGCGGCTGGAGTTGCCGCTGCACCACGGCGATGAGTCGGCGACGCAAAAGTTGGCCCGGCGGTTGCGTCGCGTAGTGAACGAAGTGGCAAGCCAACATCCTCAAGTGACCGTCTATCTGACAGGCGGAGCGCTGATTCAAGAAGCCACCGTTGGTTTTCTCAAGCGCGATCAAATGGTGTTTGTCCCCCTTTTGATTCTGTGCATTGCCACAGCTTTGTGGCTGAGCTTTCGGGATGTTCGCGGCGTCGCGCTGCCATTCGTGACTACAGGTGTGGCTACTCTGTGGACGCTGGGGTGGCTGGGGGCGGTGGGGCATTCGTTCAACATCGTGAACAATGCCTTGATCGTGTTGTTGATCGTCATTGGCATCGCCGATTCGGTGCATATTTTCGCGCGATTTCAAGACGAACTCGCTAAGAAACGAGGCCCTTCTTTTTGTCATCCTGACGAGCGGAGCGAGGAAGGATCTCCCCACCTATCGAAACACGGGGAGATCCTTCGCTTCGCTCAGGATGACGGGGAGAAGGCCCAGGATGACAGTAAAGATGTTCGAGATGACAGAGCGGAAGCTGTAGTGATTCGCGTAACGCAGGCGATGATAGGCCCTTGCCTGCTCACCTCGGGAACCACGGCCCTGGGGTTTGCTTCGTCGGTGGTGGCGCAAGTGCCCATTGTGCGTGAGTTTGGCTTGGACGCGGCCGTGGGTGTCATGGGCGCGTTTGTCGCGACCTTTTTGATCATGCCTCCTTTGCTGCGGCATTCTTGCGTGGATCGTAGAGACGCGATTAATCGCGTCTCTACGACTCAGCGGAGTCTACCTTTGGGGAAAATGGCGTATTGGTCGATGCGACATGCAAAGGTCTTGGTTGCCGCAGCCGCTGTAGTCGGTCTGAGCGCGGTGTGGATCGCCAAGGACCTGCGGTCGAATCAGCGGCTGATCAGCGATCTCCCCGAGAGCGACGAAGCGGTGCGGGGGGTCCGGTTTATCGAACGCACATTCGCGGGTGTAAACCCGGTCACAGTGCTGTTTGAGCAAAAGGGAGAGGGGACATCGGTTATAGACTCTGATGACAAGCGGTTAGCCCGGTGGCACGATCCGGCGGTATTGCGTTCGATCGATCGCATTGCGCGGGCGATGCAAGCCGATCCGCTATCCCCCGCGGTGCATAGCTACCCACAAGCGTTACGCGCATTGGTTCTCTCGATTACGGGTGATGATCCGGGTCCGGTAGCCACTTGGGACGATGCTCAATTTGCTCAAGCGGATCAGTTGCTACATCGGGTGGCCCCCGAGGCATCGCGAAAGCTGAGTAAAGCATTTTTTTCTTCCGACGCGTCGCTGCAGGTTGTTCATGGGTTGTTGCGCGACACACACACGCGAGAGCTGAATCGCTTTCGCATCGCGATGCAACAAGCGGTTGATCAACACGGCGTGAAGCAAGCCCCGGGAATTTTGACAGGGGGTGCCGTTGTTGTTGCTAATGCCTTGGGGAACATGATTCACGACATGGTGGGGTCGCTTATGGCCGCGTGCATCACGATTTTGCTAGTGATCGCGGCGGTGTTTCGCTCGGTACGCTACGCCTTCGTGGCGTTGCTGCCTAACGTGTTGCCACTCGTTGTGACCTTGGCGGCCATGGTGCTGCTCCGCGTGGACTTGCGCGTGGCTACGGTCATGATCTTTTCCATGGCGTTGGGCATTTCCGTGGATGCATGCACCCATTTGCTCAGTCGCCTGCGCGAGGAATTAGACCCCTGCGGGGCTTTGCTTGCCACATCTTGTGTCCCCTCGAATCGTTTCGATTCCACCGGAGCCTCTGGCGGCGAAGCAACGCAGTGGCCGCAGGGGCTCCGGCATGCCGTTGCGCGGACGATGCAAGGGTCGGGCAGGCCCGTGGTGGTTTCAACCGGTTTGCTGCTATTGGGTTTTTCCGTCATGGGGCTGTCACGCTTTGGCGCATTGCGCGACTTTGCCATTTTAGCCGGGGTTATCTTGGGGACGGCACTGATCGTGGATTTGCTGTTGTTGCCGGCGCTAATCGTTTTGGTGCGACCCCGCGCATGATGCAGACCCTTGCCGCTTGGATTGATCTGTTCGCACAAGAGGCTCGGTCTCCACTGGGCGTGGTTGTTTTCATCATTGGCTACGTGAGCGCGGTGGCGCTGATGATTCCGGGAATGCCCTTCACCATGCTGGCCGGCGTTCTTTATGGATTGCCCGGGGGGATGTTGGCGGCGTCGTTGAGCGCTACCTTGGGAGCCTCGGTCGCGTTTCTGCTAGGCCGGTGGGTTTTGCATGACTGGGTGAAGAGGCGTTTTGGTCATGCCCATTGGCTTAAAACGCTTGAACAAGCTATTGCGCGCAATGGGCTGCACATGGTGATTTTGTTGCGTTTAGCAGTGTTTATTCCGTTCGCGGCCGTTAATTACGGTCTATCACTCACTCACGTTGGGCTTGGCACGTTTGCCTTAGGTTCTTTTTTGGGCATGCTGTTGCCTGTGGGCTTGGTGGTGGCTGTTGGCGCAACAGCCGGAACGCTGACCCGCGCGCTGGCGGGAGTGCAAGACGGCAACTTGGAGACAGTTGGTCTGTTGGTACAATGCCTGGCGATTGTTTCGCTTGCTCTGCTGGTAGTGCTGCTGCGTCGCGCCGCGCGGCGACAAACACCCCGTTGAAGCCGCCCCTTGCCCGCGTGGCCCACGCACGTTTTTTTTCAGGAGGATTGCTTGAGCGGGGTGCTACACTGAATCCCATGGAGCGTTTTTTCAACACCGCCGGACCGCTGAACACGGCCAAGCACTACATGCTGGATCCCCTCAAGCGCTGGGATTTGGCCGAGGTTTTGTCGCTGATCGATCAGGAAAAGTACTTTTTGGTGCACGCGCCGCGCCAGACGGGCAAGACCACGTGCCTGCAAGCGTTGACGACTTACTTGAACAAGCAAGGTCGGCTGCGGTGCGTGTATGTGTCGCTGCAACAAGCGCAAGCGGCGCGGCAAGACGTGGATAAGGGTGTCGCGGTTGTGTTGGGACAAATTGCCATGGCGGCGCAACGCCAACTGCGAGACGACTTTTTGCTGCGGCACTGGAAGGATACGTTCGCATACGTTGGAGCGGCAAACGCCCTGCTGCACACATTGACCAAGTGGTGCGATCACAGCCCCAAGCCAATCGTTTTGCTCATGGACGAGATCGACGCCCTAGTGGGCAATACATTGATCGCCGTGCTGCACCAATTGCGTACCGGATACTGTGACCGGCCCATGATGTCTCCCTTTCCCCAAAGCATTGTGCTGTGCGGCATGCGGCATTTAAGAGATTACCGCATGGAGTTGGGGGAGGAGGGCAAACAGGTGCTCTCGGAAGCCAGCCCCTTCAACATCAACTCGGAATCACTGCGGTTGGGTGATTTTAAC
>JBCCEG010000061.1:0-7566 GCA_039030455.1 Myxococcota bacterium
AAGTCTCTCCGCGTAGCCAATCCCATCTATCGGGAGATCATTCCCCGCGCGCTTTCCTCGGAAATGCAGCGCCAGGTTCTGCCCCGCCGCCCCTCCTATGTGAATCAAAACGGCTATTTGCGCGTCGAATGGTTGATGACCGAGTTCCAACAGTTCTTCCGCGAAAATTCCGACAGCTGGCTGGACCAATTTCACTATAAGGAAGCCGGCCCGCACCTGATTCTGCAGGCGTTCTTGCAGCGTGTGGTTAACGGCGGTGGCACGATCCACCGCGAGTATGCGTTGGGGCGAGGGCGGACGGACTTGGTTGTGAAGTGGCCCACCTCTTGTCGTCCCCGCTTTCGCGGGAATGACAAAATGGGTGAGAATGACAAGATAGGCGGGAGTGACAAAGAGAAAAAAGCAATGTCGCGCAGTGACCAAGTCATCGTGCTGGAACTCAAACTCGTTCACCCCAAACGCTCCGTCGAGAGCACGATGAACCAAGGGTTGGAGCAAACGGCACAATACATGGACACCTGCGGTGCCACCGAAGGCCACCTTGTCCTCTTCGACCGCCGCGAGGGCAAAAGCTGGGATGAGCGCGTTTGGGTGAAGCATGAAACCGCCCCTGATGGGAAGAACATCACTGTCTGGGCCATGTAGGAGGAGAATTATGAGTTATTAATTATGAATTATGAGTGCTTAACAATGACGGCAAAAAACTCATAATTCATAATTCATCATTCATAATTAAAAACAATTCATAATTTCTTTAAAAAAGCCTTTGTCCTGCTGTCGGCATGTGCCGTCACGGCCTGCGCTAGTTACACCAAGCTAACCGTGCCCCAACGCACGGCGGTGCAACAGCGCACCGTGGGCAAAACCCCGTGGCTCACCCAGTCGCTGTACGGCGGGTTCTTTTACGACGACAAGCGTTATCGCCTTGCCAACCCCAAGCCGTTTGAGCAGTTGCATGCGCTTAAAACAGTTGACGGCTATACCATTTTGCCCCCGCCCCACGACGACATTGTGCCCGCGGGCACGCGCGTGCGCGTGGAGCGTATCCGGTGGCCAACGCCTGGCAACATGTGCAGCGCGCCGCTTTACACCCCCAAGCGGTTGATTTGGGTGGTTGTGCGTATGGCGCTGGATCGCGGCCACGTGACGTTGTGGCGCGAGAAACCCTACATCATGCTGGTGCCCGACCACGTGCGAACGCAGACGGCTTTTATGGCATGGTTTAACGCCTTGTTCACTCAGGCCAACCCTAACCCCTGGCTAGACGGCTTGCCTGAATCACTGCGGCGGGGCATTGCCACCAAGCAGCCCGTGGTGGGCATGGATGAACGCGCGCTGCGCAGCGCGCTGGGGAAACCGGATCGGGTGGAAACAAATCAGGCCAAGTCTGCTCAAGTGCGCATCTACAACAGGTGGCGTGTGATCTTGCGGCAGGCAAGGGTGACGGAGGTGAGCGTCATCAAACAGCCGGACCCTCCCCACGAGCCTAAGCAGCAGGGAGAAAGAAAGAGACAGACGCGAAACCAGGCAAAACCGGCTGTGTCTAAGGCAACTGACGCGGAAAAATCGAAACGGCAAGGCAAACGCCCAAATGTTCCTGCAAACGCGCAGGCATCGCCCAAGGGTGCTAAGCAGACTGTCAAACCGGATCCTGCAAGTGGGCGACAAGGTGGCAAAGGCCCACAGAAACCTGCAGCGCAAGCTCCAGGTGCTGGTGCGAAAAAGGCCGCGACACCGTGATGCGGGAGTCAAAGAGTAGAGACGCGATTTATCGCGTCTCCACGGACAGGAAACGTCCTAAAACGGAATCCCGCTTGTGGGGACTGCCAAAAAGTCAATGGATCCGCTTTTTCCAACTTCCACAGTGGATTCCCGCCTGCGCGGGAATGACAATAAAAGTGTATGTTTTTTTTCGCCGTCTGCGCCTTCAGACAGTCCTGATGCGCCCATGCCTGCGCAGGGGTGACAGGGTAAAGTGTCATTTCCGTGCCCTACTTTGTCATTCCCGCGCAGGCGGGAATCCACAACCCCGCGCCGCGCGGGGAGATCCTTCGCGTCGTTATCACGACGCTCAGGATGACAAAGGCGATCAAAACGCTGCCCCGCCAACTCCACCGGCGCGCGGGATTCAAGCCCACAAAAGGGGACTGCGTCCCTTTGCTCCGAGAACCTCCGAGGAAAAAAGCGAACCCACGCAGTGGGCGCGGTGGCTACCACTGCTGTGCGTGTTGTCTCTTGTGATGTCCTGCAGCGCGACAACGGATGAGGTAAAGCGCCGTGGCAGGCCCAACGGGTGGGCGCGGGTCTTGTTGCCGCTAGGGGGTAAGCGCGCCGCCGGTGCTTACAATCACACTCTCGCAAGATTTTACCGGGGGGAGGGCGATTGTTTGCCCCATTGTCCGGCGGTGGACGTCTGGCGCTACCAGTACAAAACTCCCGCGGGAACCATCATCACGGATACCAAGCCCATCGCCACGAGAAAAGAGTTTTGGAAAGTTCCACACGAAGCACGCATCATCGCCGTGACACTCTATGGGAATGAAGAAAAATACCTAGATGGAATGCTGGATTTTCTAGACAGCTTTCGCCATCTGCGGCAAGCGAACGCCCGCTTTCTCGCGCGACAGGGCATTTCCGACAGAGCATTATGGGGCTACGAAACATTTACCGTGCGTGTGTACGTCGCCAAACGCAATCCCAATCGCCTGGCGAAATTAGGGCCGCTGGGCAATGCGGCCGCGCCCAAGTTTATGACGCGACTGCTGCAGCGGGGGGCCGAAGTCGCCTTTGTGGACAATGCCTTGCCCAAAGTGGGCCGAGACGCGACTTTTTGGCGCTTTTTAATAGCGGGAGAGCCGATGCCGCCGGGTCAGCGCATTCGCTACCTGTTGCGTGATGTGGACTGGAAGCTAACGGCCGGGGAGGCGTTCACCGTGGGTGAATGGATCCATAGCGGCCTCCGTTACCATCGCATGCATCTCATGCCCGCGTGCATGGGGCCGCTGACCGCGAGCATTTGGGGAGGAGTGCACGAGGGAGCGGGCCCGTTGTGGGATGTGGCCGACCGAATGCGCTATTTTCCTTATCGGTTTGCCTATGGCGACGATGAGTTGTTTCTGCGCGAGTTGGTGTGGCCGGTGATGCAGGCATCGGGTTCTGTTTTGACACACGTGGGGAATCGCGGCCCTCTTTTCTACCTTGGCAACCCTTACCGTGGTAGTTGCGAGGAGCCCACCGGGTCTTTTTGTGATCGGATGGTTCGGCTGGGCATTGCACACAAACAGCTCCCGAAGAACTTTTCCAATCAGTGTAGGGATTTGGTTTTGCCGAGGGGGCTAACGTTTCCCATCTTTAAGCTGGCTTATAACACGCGGCTGGGCGAGATCGTTCGCAAGGTTCCCGAGGCATTTACGTTTGCCCGAGTTCGCAAGGATCCCGAGGGAAACGCCAGAATCGTGGCCGCGGTTCGTGCGTTGTCTTCGGATTTCGCGGAGTCATCACGGCCGGAACGGCCTGCTCGTGTCGCGGGAGAGGTTGAGTGAAATCGATGTGGAGAATCGCGGCGGTCGTCGGGGTAGGCATGTTATTGGGCTGTGCTGTTCGTCACGGCCGTCCCGCGAAAACGGTGGAAGCTGTTGCTACTCCCACAACAACGCAACCCTCTGCTTACGCGGCAGAAAAACGCCCGAAAGTCGTCGTGTTGTGTAGTCGAGGGGGGTACACCCATGTTTCGCTGGCACGGGTTGTTCGTGAGCTCATCGGCCACCGCTACGATGTGGAAGTGGTATACGTTTTTGACGAGGTTCCTCCGCGAGTCACGCCAACTCTTGCTCGACTTGCCGGTGCAGCCGAGTCGGGTGATGCCCTGTACAACCGTTTGTTGCGACAAGATAAGCGCAAGACCCTGAATTTTGTTTCCGAATACTTGACTCGGAGCTATTTTCGCCGTCACCGACGGCGGGTCGCTCAAGTCATCGGTGAGTCTATTGAGCAAGCACGAACGGAAATGCTAATTTCGCTCGTGCCGTTTGTCAATGGCGCGGCGATGATGGCGGCGCGGCAGCGCGGCATTCCGTTGTTGGTGGTCAGCGTGGATTCCAGCCTGCGCATGTGGTTGCCCGACATGACACGGCCTGCTTACAAGCGAGCGGCTATGTTGCTGGCTTACGATTTGCCCGCCATGCACAAAGCGCTGGATCGCGCGGGCTGGCCCGCCGCCGCGCGCCATTACGCGGGGCTGCCGCCTCGCGCCGAGTTTTTTCATCCTTTACCCAAGGAGCAAGCAAAACAGCGGCTGGGCATTTCCCCCGATCGATTCACGTTAATGGTGATGATGGGGGGCAGCGGCAGCAGCGCGTCAGTGCGTTATGTGCGCGAACTCGCGCAGGCGGGATTTTCAGGGCACGTCATTGTGGCCGCCGGTCGTAATGAGCGGCTACTCAAAGAGCTTGCTCGTGTCCGGTTACCTCCTAGTTTGTCAGCCACATACGTGGGTTTTACGAATCAGATTGCCGAGTACTTATCAGCTGCGGATGTGCTGTTAACCAAGCCGGGCCCCACTACTTTTCACGAAGCGATCCAGCTGGGGTTGCCGTTGTTGATTGAAAACACGGGAACGTTGTTGGAGTGGGAAGCGCCAACGGTGAATTTTGTTCAGCAGCAAGGTTTGGGAATGGTGCTGAAAAAGGTGTCGAAATTGCCTGTTGTGCTCGCACAGCTGCGAGATGACGCTGCGATCCGCACCCGGTTGCGGGCCAATGTGTGGCGCTATCGTGAACAACTGCCAGGGTTTCGCCGCACGCTTTGCCAAGCCGTTGGCGGGTTGCTGAACGTGGAGGATGAAGAAATCTTGCATCATTGTCGTGCTCAAGCTTACTTGGCTGCAAGCGACGAGTGATATCGATTAAAAAGTCCCCCGTACCCTCTTTGTCACTTCCCCAAATCCATTCTCGAACAGCCCGCCAACTTTTCCGAGCCTACCCGAAAGCATTAGGGTAAGTGGATGTTATTGTGGCCCCGTAAATCTTCTGAGTCGCGGCGTGGTCAAGGAGCCGGAGGGAAGATCGATCGAGCGAATTTTTGCCATGCTCCCGCTTTGCATGCCCGCCTTCAGCCGGCTAAATGGGTTTTAGTCGGGTTTGGCATCGTTTTTATCGTGGCTGGTGCAACATTGGGTCTTGCGTGGGTTCGCGTTGCACAGCTGCGTTTGGGTTATACAGTGGCCCAATTGCAGCGGCAGCGACAAGAGCTGCGCGATGCGGAGCGTTTGCTGCGACTGGAGCTTGCTGTGCGCAAGCGGCCGCGGCGCTTGTACCCCCTATTGCGCGATCAGTTGCGCTTGCTCCCACCTCGATTGGATCAAGTGCGGTCACTGCGTGGCTGTGACGCCAAAAGTCTCCGATAACTCGAAATGTGACAGAGAGGATGCAAGATGTGGCCAAGCAAACCTACGTAGTGGGTGGGTTGTCTTCAACGATGCAAAATGGTACCCAGAAAACCATGGGAATTTGGTTGCATGAAAACACACGAGTTCTCGTGCAGGGGATTACCGGCGCGGCAGGGCGATTTCACACGCAGCGGATGTTGGAATACGGCACGGCCGTGGTAGCAGGTGTAACACCACACAAGGGGGGAGAAACGATCGAAGGCGTGCCGGTTTTTGATACGGTGCGGCAGGCGGCGGGGCAAACAGAAGCGAACACGTCGGTCATTTATGTCCCCGCGCCTGCAGCGGCCGATGCCGTTTTAGAGGCGGTGGATGGGGAGATGGAGCTGGTGGTGTGTATTACCGAAGGCATTCCCGTGGCCGATATGCTGAAAGTTAAGCGCGCCATGCAGGGCAGAGGGACCCGTCTTCTTGGCCCCAACTGTCCCGGCATCATCACGCCTCGGTTGTGTAAGGTGGGCATCATGCCCGGCGACATTCACCAGAAAGGTTGTGTGGGTGTGGTGTCTCGATCAGGGACGTTAACGTACGAAGCGGTCCATCAGCTGACGGGCTTGGGGTTGGGCCAGTCCACGTGTGTGGGTATCGGCGGTGATCCTGTGAGCGGAACATCGTTTGTGGATGTTATTGCGAGCGTTCAACCAAGACTCTGACACGGAGGCGATTGTTTTGATCGGTGAGATTGGCGGCGGCGCCGAAGAAGAGGCTGCCGCGTGGGTGCAACGAGAGTGCGATAAGCCGGTGGTGGGATTCATCGCGGGCAGTACCGCTCCACCGGGGCGGTGCATGGGTCACGCGGGAGCGATCGCGGCGGGCGGGCAGGGGACCGCCGAACAAAAAATCCATGCGTTGCGCGAGGCCGGGGTGACCATTGCCCCCACCCCCGCGGATATTGGCGTGACCGTTAAGCAAATGCTGCAAGCGTCATCCCTTCGCCAGGCCTGACGAGCACAGCGAGGAAGGATCTCCCCAACCCGACGCTATGTGAGGAGATTCTTCGCCCGTCCTTCATTTTCATTCAGGGCGGACTCAGAATGACAAAAGGGCGGCGCCGTATTCAGAATCTTCGTATCGAAGCTCTTTGGCCGCGGCCTTCGCGTGCACGCCCCATGCGCGGCATGGGAGGGAGTTCTAGCTGCAGGGCGTACCACTGATTGCTGTAGCCGTGCATCTTCATTTGCTTGCCATTCTGAAGGTTAAGCAAGTTGGCATTGACGCGGGGGTCCCTTTCGCCCAGCTTGTGCTTGGCGCGCCGTAGAACATCGATCGCCTGCTGTGTTTTTCCCAAACGCCACAGACAATAGGCCCAGGTGTTCCACAGCAAGCCTTGTTTAGGCGAAAACCAAGTGGCTCTGGTAAAGACCTTGTCCATTTTGGCGTATTCCTTAGCGCGGTAGTGCAGCACGCCCAACATGGTTTTAGCAAACCAGTGCTTGATGAATGCCTTGGCTAGGTGGGGCTGAGCGCGTGTGAAGTCTTTTTTCATGTAATACAGCGTGCCGATTTCGCCCGCTAGCGAGCCGCGCACAAAGGGTTGCCACCGGCTGTAGCGCTGTTGCATTTGTTGCAGAAGATCGATGGCTTGCGCCAGTTGTCCGCGTTGAACGAAGGCTTGGATCTGTTTTGTCCCTTGCTCCATCGCGCGCGCGACCTTGCGGCTAATCCACCAATAGACGGCGGCAGTGGTTACCAGGCCGGGGAAAATGCCGCTCACCCATCCCATCCACGCGGTCACGGCCCCGAATGTGACTAAACCGCAGCTTATTGCTATCAAAACGCCGATCATGATTTGGGCTCCCTCTGGAAAGTAGAGACGCGATTCATCGCGTCTCTACGGACGGAAAACACTCTAAAGTAGATTCGTGTGTTCATCCGCAAACTTCCTTGAGAAACGCCGCGCTGCGCATGGGTTTAACACCGCATTGTCGCAGACGCGATGTCACCAATGATGCCACCATGCGCAACGTTTGGCTATCGCAGCCCGGCAGTTGATCTGGTTGATCGATCGGGAGCGTGGTTAGCCCGAGACAACATTGTCACGGTAACGCGTGTCAGAACTGTGATAAGATTATTGGGCGTGGAGGTCCGTATTGTCATCATGGTTGCGATCAAAACTCGGT
>JBCCEG010000062.1:0-7509 GCA_039030455.1 Myxococcota bacterium
ACTTTTTCAATGGATTCCTGCTTTTGCCCCCACAAAGTGTCCTCGGCTGTCGCCTGTGGTACTTTGCGGGGACCCCTTTTTCGCAGGAATGACAGGGGAAGTGTACGCTTTTTTGTTGGACTTTCGTTTTCATCCAGGTTTGAAGCGCCCCTGCCTGCGCAGGGGTGACAAACCCACCAATCGGAGCTTTGGGGAGATCCTTCCTCGCTGCGCTCGTCAGGATGACAGAAAGAAACTTTCGCCATCCGCCAGTCTGGATACCTTTTTGGAAGTCCCCGAAAGCAGGGATCCTTCGCTGCCCTTCGCTGCCGCTCAGGATGTCAAAAGAGACTTTTGAGCTATTCCGCGTTCTCGACATATGTTGCGATGCCCTATCGTTTGCGGCTTTTGGAGCGCTTGTTGGCCCCACCTTGTTGCTTGGCGGGCGGCGGCGGTTTGGGGAGAGCGACAAACAGGGTGGAGGCGGGAGCACGACGCGCTGTGTCGGAGCCTTTGCGGAGCACTTTGTCACCCGGTCGCAGCAAGAAGATTTGCATGATCTCTCCGGTTTTCACTTTGCCGATCAGGTGCTTGAGCACTTGGGCGTTGGCAATCTTTTTGCCGTTGACCTTGATTACAACGTCGTGAGGCTGTATGCCAGTGCGGTACCCGGCGCCTCCCGGCGTGACGCTGACAATCCGGGCTCCTTCCGTGTTTTTTCCCAGGGCGAGCTTTTTGCGCCCTGTGTCGTCTAGCGTCGCCACGGCAACTCCCAGTGTCTCAATCTCCACGCTGTCCTTGAGCTCGGCGGCCGTGGTTGTCTCAGGGCCTTCTTCGTCGGGCCGTTTTTCGAGGGTGACTCGCAGCGTGCAGGTGCGTTTGTCTTCGCCCGGCGCCCGCTCGCATTTTCTGCGCTTGTTTTGGTTGGCATCTTGGTTAAAGACCTTGACCCGAACGGTTTTTCCCGCCCCCTTCAAGCCCGCCATGATGGGGAGGGAGCCGGAGTTTTGCACGGGCTCGCCGTCAAATTCCACAATGACGTCGCCGGCGGCCAAGCGGCTCTTACGCGCGGGGCTGTCCGCCACCACTTTGTGAATCAGCGCGCCCTGCGGGCGGTCTAGGCCCATGGATTGGGCAACTTCCCACTTAACCGGCATAACCTCCACGCCAAGCCACGATCGCGTCACGCGGCCGTGTTCGAGAATTTGCTGGACGACTGGGTTGACGACTTGGGTGGCGGGGATGGTGAAACCCACGTTTTGCCCATGGGGGGCGATGGCCGCGTTGACGCCGATAACATCCAGTCGCGGGCGGCAGTTCGCGTCCATGCCGACGCGCACGCTGGGCCCGCCGGAGTTGCCCGGGCTAATGGGGGCGCTGATTTGCGTGTAATAGTTGTCCATGCGCTCGCGCCCGGTGGGGGAGACATCGGTCCGCTGTTTGTCGGAAGAAACATGCCCGGCGCTAAAGGTAAACTCCAACCCAAGCGGACTGCCCGCCGTGATAATGTAGTTACCCACCTCCGCGGGCACGGTCGCCAGGGGAAGAATGGGCCAGGCCCGGTTGGCGTGGTTGGTCTTTACACCGTTGTTGTCCTTGCTTTTGAGCCGCAAAACGGCGATGTCCGTGCGTTGATCGGCGCCCAAGACCTCGGCTGGGTAGACACGGCCGTCATGGGCCTTCACCTGGATCACGTTGGCATCTTCGATCACATGGTGGTTGGTCAAAATAAGAGGGCCTTTGTCTGGATCCACGGCGAAGACAAACGCGCTGCCCATTCCCTTGACGCGGCGCTGGGTCGGTCGGCGGTGTGGTTCGAAAAAGCGAAAGAGATCCTCGAAAGGGCTGCCCTTGAGTTCGGGCGGCGCGCCAAAACCCTCTTGCGAAATAATGGTCTCGGTGGCAACCGCCAACACAGCCGGCATAATCCGCCGCCGAATCAATTCCGTGGGCGCCACCAAGCCAAAAGGCACGGGGCAACGGGAGAGGGACGGCGTCCCCTCTTGTTTGCCCAATAAGCCCTTCGCGCCGTCTCGCGGAGCACTTGGGGCCTTGGGCGGCTGGGTTGCTTCGTCGCTTTTGGCGGCGAACGGGCGAAACAACGACTTGAGTTTAGAGGGGCTCTCTTGTGTTTCTGCTTGACCCTTGGCCATGACAAACGGCACGGGCAGCGCGGCCATTGTCACCACTAACCCCGCGCCAACGAAGAACCGCTTCAAGGCACCCTTCCCCCAACCGCCCAACCGACGGTTATCTGCTTTTTTCCCAACAACCAGGCCCGCGTTGAGCCCTTCTCCCTTTTTCCAAAGGGTATCGCACGCCCCTATCTGTCGGCAACCCCTTCATGCGAGATCGTTGGCGCGTTTTGAGAACCGTGTGAGGTCGAAGAGTGGGGCGTCCGGGGCAAAACACAGATCAAGCTATTTTACAGAGGGCTAGCGATAAAAATGAAAAGAGAGCCGCCGCGGCATGTGTCCCGTGATGGGAAAAACGGTTGTCGGTGGGACTGTTTTGAGCCTGATATGTGCTGAACCTGGATGAGGGGGTTGCAATCAGTGACACTTATGTTAGAGTATAGGAGGTTTATTCTCCTCTAACCCTTCGATCAAAGTCGGGGGGGGGTGGATGTATATCTATAAAGGAGAGGAGAAGGATGATGAAAGATCTACGAAATAGGGGAATACAGTTAGGCGGTTGCGACTTTGCGGCGTTGTTCCGCGGAGCTAGGGAGGTAAAAATGAAGAGAAATCTTATGTTGACGGGAGTCATCATTGCAATAGGCATGATGGGTTGTAGCGGTAGTGCTGATTATCAGCCGCGAGACAGCGAACAAGGCGTGGAAAACGGACAGAAAATTGGCGCCGCGGGAGATCGAACGGAATCCGGCGGTGGCGGCATTGACGACGTTCTTGAGCTGAAGGGCTTTCTCAAACAAATCAACGTGGCCTTGGGCGGCGATCTTGGGGACGATCCCGACCCAGAGGACGTTTTACGGCGGGCAAAAGACTCCGTTGGCATCAAAAAGAAATACGCGGGGCATTTCGACGATCTAAAAAAGCAGTTAAAAATCGATGGAAAGACGTCAAGTGGAGACACGGTAAAAAAAGCTAAAGAAATAGTGAAAGTGCTGAATGACGTCAAGTCCGTCTTGGGTGGTAGTGGGAGCTCGGGACCCTCCACCGACCCGGTGAAGGACGTGCGGGATTTAATGAGCGAAAGAGACGGTTTGGAGAGAGAGAAAAACGCCGCCATGACTTCTTTGACCGCTTATCTTGGCCCCGGGGCCGCTCCCACTAGTGTTCTGGCCGGGGTGGGGATATTGACCAGTGATCTAACGGCGGTTGGGCATGTTGTGGGCGGAACCAACAGGGTTGACTTTTCCGATGCCACAACCAAGCTCGGCACAAGGGTAGCCGACGTCGCCTTCGACGCGTTCGCCGCGATCCGGATAGCCTTGGGTGATGGGAATACCCCGGCGGCGCTGGCGACAAAGGCCGGAGAAGTGACGGCGGACCTGACGGCGGTCGCGGGTGTTTTGGGCGGGACGACGGCGCTGGATAACGCGGGCAACCGTCCTGGTGCCGGTGCTCAAGCTCAGGACGCCTTTGATAAATTCCGTGCGATTCGGACTGCTTTGGGGAACGTGGGTGACGTTCCTGGTGCTCTAGCGACGGAAGCAGGCAATCTGAAGACGGAGCACACGGCCGCGGCCCTAGACTTGACGAATGTGGAGCATGTTTTGAAAGGAACTGGTGATGTTAATTTTTCCGACGACCGCACTAAGAAAGGAACCACGCAGTCCGACGCGGCGTTCGATAAATTCGTAGCGATTCGGGCTGCTTTGGGTAACATGGGTACCAAGCCGTCGGAGCTCGTCAATGAGGTTAACAACCTAAAGGCGTCGTTTGATGGAGCGGCGGCTGACCTGGAAAATGTGGGCAAGCTTTTGTTGGGGACGACGAAGCTTAACTCCGGTAGACCCGGCACGACGCAGGCCGGCGCGGTCTTCGATAAATTCGTAGCGATTCGGGCTAAGTTAGGGAGCGTGGGCGACGATCCAGGCGCCTTGGCGACTCGTGCTGAGGCAGTGGTGACGAACCTGACGACGGCCACGACGGACCTGAAGTCAATGGAAGATCAGCGGAATCAAGCGAGGGACAGCCTGGGGGAAGCCAATGCTAAGTTGGCGGTCGGCGGAGTCGGCTTTGATAAAAACGATTCTACTAAATACCAGGGATTCGTGACCGCGGTGGAGAACACGCAAAGTCAGGCCACAGTCATGGCCGAGACGCTAACTGCGATCAACGATGAGCTCCACGGCGATCGCAAGGTTCCAGATTTTGAACCGTTGAATTTAAACAAGAGAGACGACCTTGTGACCGCTGCGCAAAGTCTGGAGCAGGCGGTAAACAACGGGGGAACGACTGACCAAGCTACTTGTTTTGCTTACTTAGGTCGAATAAACAACAAATTACTTCCAGTGGGGAAGAAGATAGATCCCTTTGACGCCTCGGAGGGTGACAACAGGAATACCCTCGAAACCAACGTGGAGGCAGTGGCTGCAGCTTTGGCTAAAGGAAAATCCATCTTTGATGGTTTGAATAACAAACTGGAAGATTGGGATGCGGGCAAAAAGCAAGCTCCATTTAGCGTCTATGATGATAATAATATGGACACAATCAACGGACATCTCGAAGATGCTATTGACGCTGCGGCAGGAAACTAAATAGCCCGCCGGCCGTGGCACGACAGTCGTGCTACGGCCGGCCATTGTTGCAACATTGTGCAGTGCCGAAGAGCACGGGCGGTCTTGTGGGCTTCCCTTGCAAAAAGTCCCAGAGGCGATGAATCGCGTCTTTATGAAAAGGCAACAAACCCCCACGTTACGGTCTGGATTCGCGCCGGAGTCTGCCCTCGTGAAAACGGGGGAGGGGCGCGTGGCGCGGCTGCTGACAGTTCTCATTTTGCACTTGGGCGGGTATGACCTCAAAGGCCCTTACGCGCTGGAGCAGTACTACGCCCGCGATTTAGGCGGCTATTATCGGGCGTTGGCCCTTGGTCCGTTCATTGACAATTGTATTTTTTCTCTTTAGAATAAAATTGCTTTTTTACCACTTTTTAAGGAGGGGAAACCATGTCTTTTAAAATCCATGCGCATGATCAACTGGTCAGTGCGACCTGCAAAGTCGCACATGTGTTTGTCACACGCGGGAGGCGATGTGACTAGGTGTTCTGCCACCTACATCTACCAGGACGGGCGTAGCTGGTAACGGCTGGGTTCGAAGCTTCTGGAACGACGTACGCCAGGCGTAAGCCTAAGGGAAACCCGTGAGGGCAAACCGAAGTCCGCGAGCTTCATACGGAGTGGCGGCTAGATGGAATGGTATGGTCAATCGAATGATGAAGCTCTGCCGTGTCGTCATGGTCATCCAGCTAAAGAAGCTGTCAAGCTGGTGCCAAAAGGCAAGGGGGTCAGGACTAGTGGCGTGACGATCCGCTAGCGCGGATGTTGCACTTCCGGCATAGGGGAGTGACCTAACCCATCAACTGGTGTGGAATCGCGTGAAGACTGTTAACTCTTTATTTACGCCGAGGTTGACGGATGGGGCTTGGCATAGGTACGGGTAACGCGCCTCGGGACAAATCGCACACCCTTGCCTGGCGAGAAATCGACTGGGCTAAAGTGAAGCAGAAGGTTAAAGAGATCCAAATTCGTATCGCGAAGGCTACATCTGACGGGCGTTGGCGCGATGTGCGTAGTCTCCAACGTCTGCTGGTCCGGTCCTACAGCGCGCGGCTCCTGGCCGTACGTCATGTGACCGAGAAGAAAGGCAGGCGCACTCCAGGCGTGGACGGCCAACGGTGGTCCACGCCGGAAGCGAAAGTCAAAGCAGCTGCTAGGTTGGCCGAGAAAGGACATCGGGCTAAACCGTTGAAACGGGTGTACATCCCGAAAGCGGCGGGTCAAGGACGACGTCCCCTAGGAATTCCCTGCATGCTTGATCGGGCGAGGCAGGCGTTATACGCCCTGGCACTGGAACCGGCCGCAGAAACGCGGGCGGATCGGAACTCATACGGGTTCCGACGCATGCGCTCTGTTCAAGACGCGATGAGCCAGTGCCAGATCAACCTCGCCCGAAAATGCTCGGCACGGTATGTTCTCAAGGCCGACATCGAAGGCTGTTTTGACAATATCAGCCATGCATGGATTCTGAAGCACGTTCCGTTGCCCAAGAAGACACTCAAGCAATGGCTGAAAGCAGGGTTCCTGGAAAAACAAACCTGGCATCTGACTGAGGCAGGCGTTCCGCAAGGGGCGTGTATCTCACCGTGTATAACTAACTGGGTCTTGGATGGGTTGGAAAGGAGGCTCACACAGAGCTTTCCAAAACACACGTCAAAGGTCAACCAGAGGGTCAACATGATACGGTACGTGGATGACAGCATCGTCACCGGCAAATCAATGCCGGTGCTGAAGCAAGAAGTCATCCCGCGTGTGGCACCGTTCCTGCTAGAGCGCGGACTGCGATTGTCTCCAACGAAGACAAAAGTGGCCCATGTCAAGCAGGGGTTTGAATTTTTGGGAAGACAGCTTAGGAAGAATCCTCAAGGGATGTTGTTGATTCGACCATCAAAGGTTAACCTGAAGGGTCTGAAAAGGAAAGTAGCAGCGAAACTCAGAAAGATGACGGCTGTCACACAGGCAGCGGTTATTCAAGAACTCGCCCCCATCCTAAACGGCTGGGCGAATGCTTTCCAACACGACAATTCAAAGAAGGTCTTTAATCAGGTGGACGAATACATATGGAAAAAGCTATGGCGATGGGCAAGGCGAAGACACCTAAACAAAGGAGCGAAATGGGTGCTACAGAAATACTTCCGTAGCAACGACCAACGCAACTATATATTTGCGTGTCCGAGCTAGTCTAAAAACAGGCAGGATCAGTTACCGCGCTTACCCATGGTAGCGCGGAAATCCATCCGCGAACATATCAAGACAAAAGCCCTAGCCAACCCATACGATTCCCAATGGGAGGAGTACTTCGAAAAACGACAGCAAGAGCATGCGCGGAAGATCTCTCAGAGAGTCCCGAGCACCCTATGGCGTAAGCAAAAGGGAAAGTGCCCTTACTGCCTGCGGTCCCTGCTCGAGGTAGAAACGAGAGATCTTTATCATAAGACTCCCATTTGTAAAGGGGGCTCTAATGCAATGGACAATCTGGTAATACTTCACCCAACCTGCCACCAACAGATACACGCCAGACAAAAGGCCGGGTTGTCCTATCCAGACAGCCTTCTCCATGCTTGAGCCTCGTGCGGTGAAAGTCGCACGCGGGGTTCTTAGAGCAGCGGGGCTTCGGCCCCGTTGACTCGACGCGTTGGACGGGTCTGTTTCGCAAGAATTCCGGGGCGAGATAAAGAGTGCGGGAAGCAAAGCCCAGACCGTTGAGAATCATGGCGACCACGCGTTGTCCGTGTGTGGCCTTGCAGCGGGAATCGGGCGGGATCAAGCGGTCGACCAGATCGGCG
>JBCCEG010000063.1:0-7492 GCA_039030455.1 Myxococcota bacterium
AGTGTTGTGTCCTCGGCGGTTTCGGACCCTTTGATCCGTATTGCCGGTGGTGTCGTTCGGCCCGGCAGCGAGCTCGCGGGCAAAAGGGCAGGGGACAGCGGCCCGCAGTGGTCCGCGCCGGAGCGGGACTTTGTGCTCCACACCGAGCTGGCGGCGGCGCTGGCTGATTGTTTGCAAGTGGAAAAGCGACCCAGACGCGCCAAAATGGATCCCTGCCCCTGCTCGGGGGCAGGGGTGACAACCTTTCGCAGGGATGACAGGCTGGGGAGCGGGAATGGCAAAGAAAAGAATCCCCCTCTTGTAGTCATCGACTTTAGTACAGCGGCGTGTTGCGTGGCGAACGCCAAGGCTTGTCAAGAGGCCAAAGTGCCTTATCTTGTGTGCACCACGGGGCTGGGTGCGCGGCAGGAGCGAGCCTTGCATGCCGCCGCCAAAGTAATCGCCGTGATGCACATGCCCAACACGTCGTTGGCGGCCAACGCGTTGCATTTGCTCTGCCAACTGGCGGCCCGCCTGTTGCCGCAAGCCGACATCGAGGTGTGCGAGACCCACCATCGCGCCAAGGCAGACGCCCCCAGCGGCACGGCATTGTGGTTGGCTGAGGGGATGGCACAAGCGCGTGGATGGGATCCGGCCAAGAGCGTTCGGCCCCATGGGCGCCAAGGCAAGCGTGATGCACGGGAAATCGGCATTGTGAGTTTGCGCGGCGGCACCGAGCGCGGCAGCCATACTGTTCATCTATTGGCCGAGGACGAAAGCCTGGAGATTACGCAACGGGCCGTCAGCCGAGCCGCCTACGCGCGCGGCGCCCTGCGCGCGGCGGGCTTTTTAGCCGCACAGCCGCCGGGACGGTACACTAGTGTAAATTATGAATCATAAATGACAGGTCTATTTTCAGTCATTTTTAGATTTTTATAAATCATAATTTCTTAAACCAATATGCATAAAAAAAGCTCTCATTTTGTCATATCAATCCTCAGAAATAATGTTCCCTTCCTTCCCGCAAAGGCGGGAATCGCGAGTGCAGAGGAGTTGTCGATTTTGTAAACCTAATTTTCGGGGATTGGTATTATTCGAGCAAGCCCTGCTTTCACGGGAGACTTTCGGCAAAATTTTCTTCGTCGAAAAAACAATCCCCAAAGTGTGTTTTTCTGATGATGCCAATAAGTTGCATGATATTGTCTATGTGGTATTTATTTTCTTTTTTGTATTTTTCTTTCATGACATGGTATATCGTTTCGAGATTCTTAAAGGCTTCTTTCTTGTCTTCATTTCCCTCAAAAAGACTTATAAAACTGATAGCTTCCTCGTATTTTTTTATGCAATTTTTATCGCGAGTACTTCCTGTAATGCGCTTGTAATTTTTGTTTATCTTTAGCAGTCTTTCGCTTTCAATAACATTGTACAGGTAAGAAAAAAACATTTTGCTCTCTTTTTCCACCAAATTATTTGTGCCTTCTTTTTCGTCTGTCGCGTCATCAAAATGTTCATCTAATTTCTTATATTTGTAAAACCAATAATTTATTTCTTTCTTGAATTCCTCTTGCTTTTGCAAAGCGTGGCTCAGTTTGCCTTGCAATCGCCGGTTTTGTGCCAGCGTCTGATCCAGCGCGCTTGCTAGCCGGGCGGATGTAACACCCGCGCCAAACCTTTCCTCTACTAATTCTTGCCGCAGTCTTTCTGCTTCTTCTTCTAACACGTTTATTTCTTCTTGTAGATTGTCTTCTCTTTGACCGCCCCAGACCATGTGTTGGTTCAGATCGTTGGCGCGCTGTTGTTCATTATTCCAATTTTGTCTTAGCGTTTGATTTTGTGCCGTCAAGGAATTTATTTGGCCTGTTAAATCGCCGAGCTGATTCGTCAATTGTTTTCTTTCATCGTCAAAATCTTTGCTTTTGGCTGTCAATTGTTGGTTTTGGTCGTTTGCTTTGTTCAGCTGCGTCCTTAGACTCGCAATCTTGGTTTTGACCGTGTTGGCGACTTGGCTATCAATCAACTTGCCGTTCCCTAGATTCTGCTTAATTTTGTCCAAGGAGTCGCGCAGTTGTTCCACCTTGTCCACGATTTCTTGATTCCTCACCGATTCTTTTAGGCCTAGCTTTGTCTTGATCCTTGCCAAATAGCCCCGCAACCTATCCCGTTCTTTTTTCGTGGACTTAGCTACATAGGGAACTGCCTTGTTATCATTTGTATGCAACTCCTTTTTTACGTCGTTCAGGGTTTTTGCTAGTTTGTCTCGCTCTCGCCGCAGCGACGGCAGTTCTTGCTCCAGCATCGATTGTTTCAGCTTCAATTTTCGGAGGGCGCTCTGAATCTCGTTGTTTTTGCCTGTCAACTCGCGGACTTTGTTTTGTGCTTGCGTCAGTTTGCTCTCAAGCCCCGGTTGTTTCCGCTCCAATCCTCGGAGAGCACCGCGAATATTGTCGCGGTCGGTCTCCAGAGACCGGTTTTGGACCAGCGTTTGCTCCAACCCCCGGCGCAGTCTGTCTCTCTCTTCTTCTAATTCGTCTATCTGGCTTGCTAGATCCGCATTTTCCGCCCCGTATGTAAAGTTTTCAGATGCCAGCTCATTGTAGTTTTCACTCAGACGATCATTGTCATTTTGAGCCTGGGTAAGTTCGGCTTGCAGCCGCATGGTCCGTTGCAGCGCTGCTTGATTGTCTTGCATGCGCTGACGGCGCTCAAGACCACGCTCGGTGCCCAGCTGTCGGTTGCGATCTCTTACAAGAGTAAAATTGGTCTCCAACTCTTCCCGTGCATCCCTTAACCTGGCGACGTCGTCACGCAGGGTTTGGTTTTGGCTGTCTAGCGAGTTTGTCTGCTCCGTTAGGGAAGTTATCTCGCCGGTTAACCGCGCTGTCTCGTCGGTCAAATCCTCTTTTTCACCCGTTAACCGATCTCGCTCTTGCTTGGTTTGCCGGTGGTTATCGCGCTCTTGTTGGAGTAAACCCTCCTCGCGCGTGGAATCTGCCGGGCCGTCGGCGACCTGTTGCGACCGATACGTGGCGAGTTTTTGGCTCAGCGGCTGATTTGTCCCCTTGGCTTGGGTCAGGGTTACCTGCCGGCGGCCCTGTTCGACTTGCCACGCGATCCGGACTGGAACCTTGATCTGGGGGATCCATTGGCCGAGCATGATCTCGGATTCGTCGGGGCCTAGCTTTTCTTTTTCGAGGAAAAAGTCGCATTCATCGGACGTGTGTGGCGATTCCCGGCTGTTGGCAAGGCGGGCGAACAAAGGATCGGCGGCGGTAGGGGCATGCTCCCAGACGACTTGCCACCCTGTTTCGGAGAACATCCAGGCGAAGCGTCCGCGCCCTTGGGAGTCGACGATCGTCATCGACTTCACGCTTTCCCGCGTTCCCACGACAGCCTCTTGCGACAGCAGTATTTTACCCGCGGGATCTTGGCGCAGGATTTCTCTCACCAGCGGACCTATTGGCTCGGGCAGTTGCCTTGGGTCTAAATGCACCGTAAGCCGGGGGACGGTGTTGTTTTTTTCGAATGCAGCCGTTGTGATTGCCTTGACCAACGGCTCGTTTGGCTCTTCCCCGGCGGTCGGTCCGCCGACGGGGCCCAAATCCCGGGCGCACAGTTCCGGCCAGGCATTGCTCACTTTTGAACTCTTACAGCTCTGCCATAGGTGCTGCTGCATCTCCGCGACAATCTGTTGACTTTGGGTCAAAGGATCCATGCGCGCACAGCCCAGTAAGTTGCTTACAACCGCGATTGCGGCGATTTTACATGTCCCATTCATAGCTGCCACTTCAAAGAATTTAGTACATCCCAACCATAACAGAAAAGCACCCAACGATCAAAAATACGTTTTTGCTTCAATCTAGCGGGCTCTCCCGCCGCTTGCCGTGAAACCATCTTATTTGACAAGGCGGGGGCCGAAAAGCTTGCCGCTTCGCGCCCATACTTTATCGGGCAATTTGAATGCTGTGTTTTATTTCTTTATAAAGAATATAGCAAGCTGAAAAAAGTATCCAAAAAAAGGGCGCGGTGGTCAGGGCACGTTCGCTTGCCTTACCATGGCGACATGCAACCGACTCCTCGACACATCGCCATCTGCATGGACGGCAACGGCCGCTGGGCGGTGCGGCGCGGCTTACAACGCACGCAGGGGCACAGGCACGGCGCGCGCCGCGCGGTGCAAATCGTGGACTATTGTCGCCGGCTGGGAATTCGCTATGTGACCCTGTTCACCTTTTCGCGCGAAAATTGGAGCAGACCCGCGCGCGAGGTGGCAAGCCTGATGGACCTGCTGCGCTACGCCCTGGCAACTTATGGGGACCGCTTGGTGGAACACGGTGTCGCGTTGACCGTGATTGGCGATGACCGGCGGCTGCCCGACGACATTCGGCGGTCGTTCCGCGACCTATGCCGGCGCACGGCCGGCGGCACCAAACTGCATTTGACGTTGGCGCTGTCTTACGGCGCGCGCGACGAGATCACACGCGCCACGCGCCGCGTGTGCCAAGATGTGCTCGCGGGCAAGCTGCGCGTGCACGAGATCACGGAAACCGTGTTGGCGTCTTACCTCGACACCCGCCGCCTGCCCGATCCCGACCTATTTATCCGCACCAGTGGCGAAATGCGGCTTTCTAACTTTTTATTGTGGCAACTCTCTTACACCGAGCTCTATGTGACGCCGACGCTGTGGCCCGATTTCTCGCGGGCGCAGCTTGACCAGGCCCTGGCGCACTTTCGCACGCGCCAGCGCCGCTGGGGCGGAGCCCCCTTGCCCGCCACGCCTTCCGCCGCTTCTTCCCCTTGTCATTCCGAGTCTGTTCTGAGTGGTTTTTCAGGCGGCGGGACATGAAGCAAGCAAAGAGTGTGACAAAGCCGCTGTATGGTCCTGTTGCCAAAGGCTCTGGTGGAATCGAAGCACCCTCAGAGGCAAGGGATGTGGTCAAACAAAGCCCCGCAGGGGCCAAAGAGGCACAGCCCTCGAAGCCGCGCGGCGGCCCACGCGGTGGCAGAATCGTGACGGCGATCGCCTTGCTCGTGGTCACGTTCGCTGTGTTCGCGTGCGGTGATTGGGGAGTCTTGCTTTTGCTGCTTGCTCTGTGCGTGGTTGGCTGCGACGAGGCCGCGTGCATGGTGAAGAGTAGCGTTCGGTGGCGCTTTACCACCGTGATGTTCGGTTTGGCGTGGATGGGGTGGTTGTGCAGGGAGATGCCTCCAAACAATTCGCTCTATACGCTCTGCTTGGGCTTTTTGATGATTACGTGGTCTTTCACGGCGCTAGACGCTTTTTTGAGCCCTCGCCCGATGCCCCAAGCGCAAGGGAATTTCCCCTCTTTGGTTGCACCGGTGCTCTACATCGCCACGGGGTTGGCGACGCTATACGCGCTGTGGCACCACGGCGGCTTTGCCTTCACGTGTGTGTTGCTGGCCGCATGGGCGCATGATAGCTTGGCCTATGTCTGTGGGCGCTTGTACGGTCGCCACCCTATGTGTCCTCACATCAGCAAGGGCAAAACCTGGGAAGGGTTGGCCGGGGGCACGCTGGGTGCGTTGGCGATTCTCATGGGGGTGTGGGCGTCGCGGCATCATCTGCCGTGGTTGGCCGAGGATCCTGTCGGTTTTTTAGCCGCCTTGGGACTGAGCATCGGTTGTGTGACGGGAGCCGTGTTGGGAGATTTGGTTGAGAGTAAATTCAAACGAGCGTGCGGGGTTAAGGATTCTTCGCAATTGCTGCCAGGGCACGGCGGCGTGCTTGATCGCATCGACGGGCTCATCGCTTCGGCCATGTTTGCCTGGGTTTGGCTACACTGGGGAGCCTAGGCTTAATGCATAGAGGCGTGTGATATGGAACAAGGGATCGGCTTTCGCTATCCGCTGGTCACCAACGCGTTGGTGTTCGCCAACCTGGCGGTTTTTATCTGGATGCAGCAAGAAACGCTCCCGAGTTTGACGGTGGACTTGGTGGCGTTTGGCGCGGTGGATCCGGTGCGGGTCTGGTCGGGGGAAATCTGGCGGTTGGTCACGGCCCTGTTTGTCCACGGCGGCCTGTTGCACTTTATGCTCAACACCATCGTGCTGTTTCAGCTCGGGCGTTTGCTGGAGTTTTTCGTGGGTTCCGCGGCGGTGCTGGCGGTTTTTCTTTCTTGCGGCATCGCAGGGTTTTGCTGCAGCTTGCTGGCCGGTCCCAACGTGGTGGTGGGTTCGTCGGGGGCCGTGTTTGGCCTGGTGGGGACGCTGCTGGCGCTCTTTTTTGTCATGCCTAAACGTGTCCCCGTGCGTGCCTTGCTCCGCCCGCTCTCGGTGCTGGTGGTGGTCAATTTTGTGCTCGGCGCGGTGTTCAACACATGGTTCGCCGCATCATTCCACATCGACAATACCGCTCACGCGGGTGGGCTTGCCCTGGGCATGCTGTGGGGGATTGCGCTGGCCCCCAAGCGCTATGTGCGAATTTGGCTGAGCTTGCCCGCGCTGTTAACCGCCGGTGGGGTGCTGTTTGGCGTTGCACACGCGGCGCTGCACCCGAGCTTGAACCCCGACACTTTTTTGCTTATGGGCCAGCAAGCTCTGTTCGCGGGGGATATCGAAGGCGCGCGGGAGCGAGCGCAACGCCTGCGTGCCGTGGCACCCGATTCGTGGAAAACGTTCGTGCTGCGCGCGCGGTTGGCTGCCGCGGAAGGCCGAAGCGCGCGGGCCGGAGAGTTGCTTGCGCGGGCACAACGTCACTCGGGGTTCAGCGGCACGGAGCTGTGGCAAGCGGCGTTTGTCTTGCTGCGGCAATACCATTACCGCAACGACCCCGCGGCCGCTTTGTTCGCCGATGAAGCAGGCAACGCGGCACTCTGTCGCTTTGCCCTTGCCGGGCCGTCTCGGGTCGGGCTGTCGCAAGGGGTTGCAAACAAAGGCTCTGGAATGGATTCCCGGCCGCTGCGCGGCTTTGCTCCAAAAGGCTCCGCCGGAGTTTATCCCCGCGAAAGCGGAGACGGGAATGACAAGAAAGATGTGCTTGAGCGCTGTGCCTGGTTGCTGTTGATGAGTCATGACGAACGGCACCGGGATCCCGTCGCTGCGTTGGCATGGGCAAAGGCCGCTGTTGGGGCCGCGGACGAGACAGCCTCCACGATCATGCTGCAAACGTTGGCGGAAGCCTATCGGCAAAACGGGGAGTTGCGCGAGGCGCGCGCGGTGTTGCAGCGCGCTCTGTTGCAGGGGTCGGACGAACTCTCGGGCTATTTGCTGGGGCAAGAACGGGCACTGGCACGCAAATTGCAACCACAAGCCGCGCAACCGCCTCGGCCGTTGCGTAGACCTCCGGCGGACTGAAGGCGCTTGCAAGGAGCGGGAGGGTTGATTTCTCCCGCGCGAGCGAACGGCAGGTCCGGCGCTGGTTTGGCTGCGGTAACTAGCGTTTGCGTAACGCCGTCAATTTTTGTTCGGAGAGGCCGGTGACTTCGGCTATCGCCGCCACGGGCATTCCCTTGCTCAACAGGTTTCGGGCAATCTCCAACGCTTTTTCCAGCTTGCC
>JBCCEG010000064.1:0-7459 GCA_039030455.1 Myxococcota bacterium
AAATCGTGATGAAGCTCCACAACATCAACTTTTCGTAGTTGGGCTCCGGCGTTTCCCTACTCATATCATCCATCATCCACCTCCTAAATAAACGGAGATCAAACTTACGATCCAAGAACGAGATGTGCAAGGGGGGGGCGAAAGACGACACCAGATTCTCAACAAGCGGGCTCGGGCTATCTCTAACTCCGGCGGCAACGCGCTTGTGTTTCTTTTTTGCCCTGTTGATGGCAACAACATCGTTTTCGTATTGGATGTTGATGCTGTTCTTGCTGTTACCTCTCTTGCCACACTAGGTGTATTTCTTGTTTTTGCGACAACAGAGCCGATGCAACTGTTCACAGCATCAACAGCAACGCGTCCTTCGCTTCCTTTTACATTAATGATGTTAATAGCATCGTTTTTGCACTCGCTGTGTTGATGCTGTTTCTGCTTTAATTGCAACAGTCGCATAAAAATTGTTCGCTCTGTTAGCAGCAATACCATTGTTACCGGTTTTACTGCATTGATGGCATTTCACCTTTTACTGCAACGCAGGTATAAGCTTGATCGCTGCGTTGATGGTAACGCAAGCATTTCTCGCTTTGCGATGTTGACAGCGTTTTTGCATTCACTGTGTTAACGTTGTTTCTTCTTTAACTGCAACAGTGGCATAAAAACCGTTCGCGCTGTTAGCAGCAATACCATTGTTACCGGTTTTGCTGCATTGATGGCATTTCACCTTTTACTGCAACGCGGGTGTAAACTTGATCGCTGCGTTGATGGTAACGCAAGCATTTCTCGCTTTGCGATGTTGACAGCCTTTACAGCTCCAGGCAAGCTTAACCTGGATCAAGCAAGCAGAACCCAACCATGAAGACGCAAACACGACCAGGTTCCCGAAAATCCAACGACAAGCCCGCCATAAACGAGACGCATATCCACGCCGTCCTCCTGCAAAAAGGCGGGGCCTGTAAAAGCACAACGGCGGCCAACGCGGCTGCGGCACTGGCGAGGATGGGATATCGTGTTCTCATCATCGATTTGGACCAGCAAGCGGATGTTTCGGCCTGGTTCGGCGTTCAAGAAGAAGAAGCAGGGCGTGCTTTGCTAGATGTTTTTACGGGCGAAAAAGCGTTGCAGGAGATCATCCGGCCCACGGAGACACCAAACCTGTATCTGATCCCCTCCTCCTCGTGGTTGATGGCCGCCAATAAGGTTCTGGCCGGCGAGGTGGGCTCGGAAACCATCTTGCGGCGTAAGCTGACAACACTGAAAGGGAAAGACTGGGACTACATCTTTTTAGACTGCCCACCCAATCTCTCCGTGCTGACAATCAATGCCCTTGCCGCCGCCGACAAAGTTCTCGTGCCCGTAGCCACGCAATATCTGGCACTGCGAGGCCTCGCCGACCTGATGAAAACCCTGCGCTTTGTGCAAGAGCGCCTGAACAGCGATCTAAAAATCGGCGGCATTCTCCCTTGTCGAGTGGACCGGAGAAACCGACACACGCAAGACGTGCTGGATCAACTCACCAAAACGTTCAAGGACAAAGTTTTCAAGTGCCACATCCGGGAAAACATTCGCCTGGCCGAAGCGCCCTCGTTTGGCAAAACCATCTTCCAATACGACCCAAACAGCAAAGGGGCGCACGACTACGCCGAGTTGGCCAAAGAGATCGTCCGCATGGACAAAAAGCAAAAAATAAGGAGGAAAAAACAACCATGAGCAAGCGCAACACCATCGGTAAAAGCCCGTTCGATACAATCATCTCGCAACCGAGCAACCAAACCGACACCAAGACAGCGCCGCCTGCCAAGACCCAGATCGTGACGTCCCCGAAAACACCCGAACCCGAGAAAACAGAGCCAAAGAAAAGAATCACGGTCGGCGTTCCCGTCGATCTCGCTGAAAAATTACGAAACGCCGTTTATTGGACACCAGGCCTCACGGTAGCGGGAATCGCCGAAGAGGCCTTGCAACGGCACATCGAGCTGTTGGAAAAACGCAACGGCAAGCCGTTCCCTCAAAGGACCGGCAAGATCAAGACAGGCAAGCCCATCACCTAAAAACCCCCATGACCCCAAACGATCCCCAGACCGCGAACAACCTGGTGGACTTCTTGCAGGATCGCGTGTATCCCGCTCTGGACCCCGCGCTGGTGCTGCAAGATCTTGCTCCGCGCGACAAGGGCAGATATTACGTTGTCCGTTGCCCTAAGTGCGACAAGCGCGAGGCTTACATTTACAAAGACGGCTTCATGCTGCGATGCAACCGCTTGAACAAGTGCGGTTACACCACATTACTAATCGACTACCTCAACGGAGGAGTTCGCGCCCGCGGCGCCGATTTTGCCGCAGCCGTTCGCAAACTGTCGAACATCGCGGGTGTTCCCCTGCCGGAGCGTTACGCGCGCCCACGCCATGACGAAACCGATCAAGCCGCACGCCTACACGGCCGGGTCCATTTGCTTGAAGCATTTGTTGCCCTGGCGGGCCGCGCGCTACACGACGACGACGGACAGTCGGCAAGAGACTATTTGCAACGGCGGGGATTCGCGCCGGATCAATGGGAAACGTTTGAGTTCGGGCTGTGTCCAAAGCTCGCCGTCGTCACATCGCGGCTGCTCGCGCAAGGGTTTTCCACGGGCGAGCTGGAACAATCCGGCTTGCTGCACGATGCCCGTTGGGAAGGCAGACTTGTCGGCCCCTGGCGCGACCGACGGGGTAACGCCGTCAATTTTTGGGCACGTGCCGTTACACCCGATGCGACGCCTAAATACCTCTATCTCAAGGGCGGTTCCAAGGCAGTCCCCTTTGGCATGCACCTGGTCAAGAGCAAGGAAGTCATTGTGACGGAGGGAATCTTTGATGTGCTGTCGTTGCACGCGCGCGGCCTGGACAACGCGGTGGGGCTGGGCGGTTCCCAATTGGGAGACGAAGTGCCCAAATCGCTGCGACGGTGCGGGGTGGAAACGGCAACGGTGCACCTGGACTATGACCCGGTGGGCGACAGCCGTGAGCGTACCATCGCGGTTGCGCAAAAGCTGCATGAGGCGGGTTTGCGCGTTCACGTGATCGACCCCGAACACCCCCTTTACCGGTCCGACGCCAAGAAGAAAATGGACCCGGACCTCTACGCGGCAAGCCATGACAAAAGCGGCTACGACAAACTGCTTGCAAGCAAAACCGGCTGGCAAAACGCCGCGATCGCTCTGTATGCGAAGGGGTTCACCAAAAAAGACGGCATCAACCAAGAGAAATGTCTAGAGGAAATTTGCAAGGTTATCGAAAAGACGCACTCGCCAATCGCGCGCGAGCTGGTTTTGGAAGAAGCGGAAAAACAGACGTCGGTCAAAAAGGAAATTCTGCGCAAGGAAGTTGCGTTGATCAGCAAGAAGCAAAATGAGGAAACTTCGCGCCGACAACTGCTTTCGCTGCTGCAACAACAACAACACGCGCTGAACAATACCCCTGTTAAAAACGTTGTCTCTTCCCTCTTAACCAAGGCACAATCGATTGCTTTTACGTTTTCCGAGGACGATCCTCAACCGTTTCGCGTCGATTCCCTTGTTGACAAAATCCGCTCCTCCACACGCGGCAAGCAAACCGGCTGGGCGCCGCTGGACCACAAGGGAATTCGGTTTCACCCCACCGAGCTCACCGTGATCGCGGCTAGAACCGGCCACGGTAAAACCACCGTGCTGCTATCGCTGTTGCTGAATTGGATGCGTGACTATCCCCAAGAAACCTTTTTATTCAACTCCTACGAGCTACCGCCGGAGTCCATTTTGCTCAAGCTCGCCTCGATGCTCACGCGCGACGGGGGAGGGGAAGGCTGGAGCTACTACGAAATCAAGGACTACCTGCAAGGCAAACCCCGTGACGAGGGATACCCGCCGCGGGAAGAACTCAATCACGCGCTGGCAACGTTGCGTTCCTGGGAATCCCGCTTTGTCTTGGCGTACCGACCGACATGGAACGTGCATTGCCTTGCCTCTTACGCCCGCCGCGTGCACGCTCGGGCACACGGGCTTGGCGGTGTGCTGATTGACTACCTGCAACTCATTCCACCGGCAACGCAGGACCTCGGCCGACGCGACATGGAGATCTCCGCTGTCGCTCGCGGCCTGAAAGCCCTTGCAATCGAGCTGGATTGCCCGGTGATCACCGCCGCGCAGATCGGTCGCCAGGCCTTGCTAGGGTGCGAACGCATTCCCGAAGGCTCTTTCACAAGCCGCAGGGTGCAAGAAGCGATCCAGAAAAGGCGCCCGCAACTGCACCACCTGCGCGAAGGCGGCAGCGAACAAGAAGCCGATCTCGTGCTAGGTTTGCTCAATTACCGGGCTGACTATGTCGGCGATCACCGAGAAACCGACGAGCACCACGACACATGCGGCCCATTGGAAATCAACGTTCTCAAGAATCGTTTCGGCGAGCTGGGAACGTGCAAGATGACATTGGAAGGCACCACGGGTACCATTCGTCCCATGGAGCACCGGCAATAGCGAGAGGAGAAAAACATGGCGGACGTCGCTGCGGAAAGGACACCGACGGTGGAGAAAGAGGCAGAGACGCTTACGCTCCAAAAACGTTCCATCGGCCTCTCCTTCGGCCCGACCGTCGTTTCACGGCGAGCCATGGAGATTGCTCAATCGGCCCACAAGATTCGCCTACCTCAAAGCTTGTCCAAGACTCCAAAGTTAGAGGATCTGATACCGCAAGAGATCGCCCGCATTTACAAAAAACACGGCGACGACGCCTTTATCAACCTGCGCGAACGAAACGGCAACCCGCTGGATCGGGGGCAGTTGCTCAAACGGCGTCACAAAGCAGGGGGAGGCGAGAGAATCCACCTGACCGCCGAAGCAGAGCGAGAGCTCAAACGCAAAAAAGCCCTGGTCAACGGCTACATCGGTCCCGACCGGATGGGTAACGAACAGCTCGTCAAGGTCTTTCAAGTCGGCAACAGGGGCCTTTTAGAGATTGGCTTGTCTTGGCAGGGAATGGCCGGACCGCTGGTGGAGGAATGGCGCGACCAACTCGAACAGCAGATGAAGCAGCAGAAAAAGCAGCTTTCTTTTGCAAGCCTGGGCGAGGAAAAACAGAACAAGATCAACCGCATGTTGGAGCGAAACCGTTTATGGAACAACGGAACGCGCATCATGGAGTGCATTTTGGGCCAGGTCGGCAGACAGCGTCGCAATCCCATCGAGATTCCGGCCGAGGCGCTTCGCGTGCTGCTGTGGCCCGACTGCGCCAAGGATGGATCGTGGCCGCAAAATTGGAAGTACGACGTGGACAGCACTCTCTCCGTCCTGCGGTCCATGTGCTTTACCGTCAAAACGCACCAAATGGAGACCGTTCAGGCCGAAGGAAATTTCATCGGCGAGTGGTGCTACGCGGGTTTGGGACAAGGCGCCCACGGCGACGGCGTTTACATCATCGACGTGCAAGAGGGCTTTTTAGGATGCCTGCGTGCTTTTGCAATCGGCAAGACCAAACTGCGCAACGGCAGAGAAGTCATGCAACTGGATCTTGGGAAAGAGATCGACTCCTCGGAACGAGAGCAACTTGGCTGGCGCCAAGGAGAGCAAGCGCGCGACAGCTTTCTACGTTTTGACGCGGGCAGGGTGTTTTATAGCACCGCCGCCGGGCTCACCCCCAAACAAGAAAACATTTTAGCGTGGATAGAGAAAAACCTAACGCTGAGCCGCGACGCGGCGAGCAAGCGAACAATGATGCCGCGCGGCGCCAAGGCTAAGGGGAAGGGTTCGGTGCGCCGTCTGTACACGCAAGCATTTTGCCCGCTGCTGCCCCGCGCCGTGAACTTCTTTGGCGCGCTTGGGCATTTCCGCAAAAATCCCGAGGTGGGGTTTACGCTCTACGGCGCGAAAAAGGACACGGCCACAACACCACAGCACCAAGCGCTAGGCGGTCTGATTGAAGCTACTTGCTACAGCGTGGTTGATCCTAACACCACCACATTGGAGCGGCAGAATATCGTTTCGAACTTTCTGCGAGACCTTAAGGCCGTGGTTGCCGATCACCTCAACGGCACGGTCACGGGCAAGCTGGGCACCCAATGGCTTGACCTGGAAAAGTTTCGGCACCTAGATGAAGACACACTTTGCCGCAAGCTGTGCATCCACTGCTTTGTCCCAGACACATATGAGGAACGACGGCGGGAGTTGTGGGAACAAAAGACCAGTCGCCGCGCCGTGGAGAGTGTGGGAGAAACCTGGAACGTAGTCGGATCGAAACAAAGAGAGCAAACCATTGACAGCCTGCCGCTAAACAAAAAGCTGCAAATGGTCATGCGAGAGCGCTCCCTCAAAAACAAGGATCTGGCGAGAATCTTCTCTGTTTCGGAGACAACAATCTGTTATTGGCTTAGAGGATGGGCTCCCAACAAGCAGGGAAAATACCAAATAAGAAGCATCCCCAACGATATGGTTCCCTTCATCTTAGACTGGATCAAGACAGACAAAGCCCCCAACACCGAGGAGGTTATACAGCGCGCGAGCAAACGACCGGGAATTCCCAAAAAAGACCAATTAGCCTTCCCTCTTGAGAATTAACCCCAAAATTAACGTCCCACTCACCGAGAAAAACCGAAAATTAACATCGTACTCACCGTGCTTGCGACGTGGATTAACATCGCACTCATCATGATTAACCCCAAATTAACGTCCCATTCACCGTGCTGAGCCCGAAATCAACATCCCGCTCACCCGAAAAATCGCGAATCAACATCGCACTCACCAGGATCAACCCCAAATAAACATCCCGCTCACCGTGTTGAGCCCGAAATCAACATCCCGCTCACTTTCTGGTTCTGAAAGCCTCGCCGCAAAGTCGCGAAAAAACTTGCCCGGCCCAAATCTGAGGGGTCTCATAAAAAGATCACAATCAGATCATGGGGGAAGCCAACACCCTGAAGCTTCCCACCCACGGTTTCCCACGAAAAACACAGAGGCAATACCAAACAGACGAAAGAAAGGCAACCCGAAAAAAAAGCCGAGAGCCAACAAACCAATCCACGGTACCCACGCACGCAAAAAAAACATTTCACCTTCCGGCTAACCAGCTTCCGCGCAAGTTGGGGATTCATCCCCCAAGCGCACGGCAGGGCTCCCCACAAAGTATCGAACGAAGCGGGAACACCGTTCTTGCCTTTTCACCAATCCGATCCTACACTTAGCCGGGTGATTCGACTTGTGCGCGTCACACGAAGATTCGGGCCATCACGGGCTCAAGTCACACGTCAAGGACCCGTGGGAGAGAAAGATGAACCAGGCCCTACTCGATACGAGAGCCGGCTCTCCGAAACGACACAAACCCGCCGCGCCCGCGATGCCGGAGGAGAACCGGCAAAAGCAACTGGAAGAGGTAGCTTCGCGCCTCCTTGAGGTTGGGATGGGGACGGACGCGGTATGCAAGGCGACGTCGCTGTCGGGTTGTCGAGTTGTCCGGATCCA
>JBCCEG010000065.1:0-7450 GCA_039030455.1 Myxococcota bacterium
CGCCAGCGTGCTGTGACATACGTGCTGCGATAACAGGGATGACGATGACTAAGATAGCAAATTGAACAATGTCTGTGGCTGTTACTGAACGAATGCCGCCAAACGACGCATAGATAACAATAATGCCACAGGAGATACTCACGCCCCACAGTTGCGGCACGCCAAGGAAATAGTGAAACAAATAACCAATGGCGGCAATCTGAACACCTACTTCTCCTGCGCACCTAATCGCTCCCATGAACCCTGTTACTACCTGAGCCGGTACCCCGTAAAACCCGCCCATCATCTCGCCGACAGACAGCTTTTCTTCGAACCGACCGAAGTAAGGGACAACAAAAAAAGCCACCAGAAATTGCCGCAACCCTTCTCCTATTGATATAAATAACCAGATCAGACCTGTTGTGAAGATTTTCTCGCTCAAGCCGACTGTGGACCCGCCACCAATTTGAGTAGCTATAAGCGCGGCCACCAACACCGGCGTGCCGTAGGTTTTCACGCCCGAGGTGCCGATGACGTAGTCCTGCATGGTTTTGATGCCGCGACCGGCGCGCAGGCCGATGATCAGCGTGATGAGCAGGTAGGCCGCCACGATGGCGGTGTCGAGCGTGAAGAGGTTTGTTGTGTTCATGCAAGCTCCTTGGAATCAGGATTCACGGGGATTGTCAACTCGGATTTTCGGATGAGGAATTCACGCGACTGTCGGATGGCGCGGATCACCGCGATGACGATCCGAATCCATCCTGTGAATCCCTAAATCCGACAAATCCGAGTCAGTAAGGGTTCGCCTCCGGGCAGGTTTATGCCGCCGGCCAAATCCAGCAAGGACTTGTGCTCACCATCCACGCAGGGAAACGTGACAGGGCGCATACAGCAGGGCATTTTATCAGGGCTGTTCATAAACGTTTCCCTTCTTGTTTGATCGGCATATAGCCTTGCTTTTCCTATTTGTAGCAATTTTTTGGAATTGTGTCTAGTACCACGGATCACAGGATTTAACGGATGGTCGGATGTCGGACAGTGGATTCCTGCTTTCGGGGCCTTTCGCCTTTCATCTTTCACAACACTTACGCGGATTCCCATGTGGTCAGCTTAGGTCCCAGGGGTAGCCCGATCATCCGACGTGAGGTTGCCAGCAGCCGGTCCATGACTGAAAGGCTTCACACCCTAGGAATTGCCACTTCCTAACGCATGCTTTCTCCCCCTTGCGCCATTGTCCAAGCGCGGGCTCTTACAGAGGCAGTCACGTGGCCTGTTAACGGGCGCACATCCAGAAAAGATGGGAACGGAAAACGATTGAGGGGTTGGCGAATTTGAAAACATATTTCCTAGGATTGGTATGACGTGAAATAAACCACCTCCCTTTCCTTGTTCTTTTTACTGGTAACGAGAGGAGTTCACATGCGAAAAAAGGTTCGACGCGCCCTCGCCGGTTCCCTGCTAGTGCTCGGAGGGCTGGGGCTGGGGCGGCTCTTTGGCGGTGCACTGGTGTTGGGCCTAAGCTCGTTGGGCGGGTGCGAAGACGACCCCAACGAGCGCTTTTTCTACGCCAAGCAGGTCACCGACACCTTTAACAAGCACGTCACCACCGCGTTGCACCACATGGTGCACGACGCCGAGACACACAACAAGGAATTTTCCTCTCTCCCGTTCGTCAGGCAATCTCTTGCGTCATTTGACAACTCCAAGAAACTGCTGCGTTTTGCGCAAGGCGAGGTAGAGAAGAGGCTGAAAACAACACTCAAACGCCCCGACACCGGCTATTGGGACTTTATTTACGAGCTGCGACCACGCAGAGCCAGTGAGCAAAACACGGACGCACAAACGGAAATGGATCCGGCCAACCTGGCGACTTCCACGGGCTCAAGCACCGACCCGAGCGCCTCAACGCTAGATGCCTATTGGCAAGACCTCGCCGGCCTAGAGGGCAAAATCGGCTTTCGTTGGGACGAAGTTGACAAAGCCGTGGAAGCGGCTTTGGGCGTGCGTCGTAGCGGCGACGATGCCTACACGACCGTTTTGAGAATCTGGGCAGTCGACGGCAGAGTCGAGTTCGACCTAGAAAGCAGCAAATTCCCCGAGGTCATGCGCCCCATGTGGACCGCTTTGGCCAAGCTGCGGCCGGATAGTGTTCGGCTCAACGACTCACCCATTAACTTTGCCAAAAAACACATGCTGCGGGCCATGGAGATGCGACAAGACGAGCAAGGGCGGTACTTGTCTGAAAACGACCTCGAAGTCCGGATAACGCTGCGCTACCCCGCAGAAAACGGCGACACCACCTGTCCCTTGGGCGAAGAAGCGTGCGTGACATTAGAGTCCGACGAAGTGCCCGGGGACGTGCTGGGAGAAATGGAACGGGAAGTCAAAAACGCCGAACACAAGAAAATCAGAGCGGACGTGTTGGAGCAACTCAGAAGAGAAGCACAAGAGCGGCAAGCGAGCAAAAGCCAAGACAAAACGTTGGACGTTCCGACGCAACAGGGGCCGATCGACCCCGCTCGCGAAGAACAAATGCAAAGGAAAGAAGAAATGCTCAAGGAGCTGTTGGCGCAATCCGGTAACGGTGGAAACGGCCTCGGTCCCGGTCTGGGGCCTGGTTCCGGCGGCGGGAACAATGGATCCACCGGATCTTCGAACCAGGGAGGAAACAGCAGCGTCGGAGGCGGTTCCGACGGAGAGAAGACACAGAAATCCATCGCTGATCTTCTACGCGAAAAAGCAGAACGGAAAGACAACGACGACAAAGCAGGGGACAAACCCGTCGTCAACAACACGGACATCGACGACCCAAAATTCAATAAGTATAAAAAAATGCAAAAAATCGGCATGCCCGATCAGTCCATTAAAAACAAAATGAAGATGGACGGACTTTCACAGGAAGACATCAACCTGTTCTTTGGGGAATCGCAAGTTGTCTTATCGCTAGAAGAAAAACAAGAAGAATCAGCAAAAAAAGAAAAAAACAAGGCAGCCGGAAAAATCCGCCAATTAATTCCCAAAAAGTACAACATCACGGACAACGACCGCGCGGTAAAATTTCTTTCTTCGCTCAGCGGTTCGAGCCTTGAAGCCAAATTTCAGCAAGAAGGCGAAGCGGCGACGTTGGCACTAAAGTTAATCAAGCTTTTTGACGCGGCGCAAAAACAGGCTCCTCGAGAACAAATCGAGAAATATAAGGAGATCACCGCCGAAACCGAAGCATATCTAGCCGCGCAACGGCAAAATAAACCCACGCGGCCGAAACCGGGCCAAGGCGGCGGCAACGGCGGCGACAAAAAGAAAGACTATGACACCGGCACTCAAGGGAAATATTACTGCGGTGTCTTGCTGAAAAACGGGCTCACCTGCCGCGTGAAGTGGGGTGCGTTAATCGAACGCGTGACAAAACCCATGGCAACAAAAAAAGCACAGGTTTTACAAGACCCCGTTTTCAACCAGGCAACAGAGATTCGTAACAGCCTCAATGGTGTTGACATAGACCAACTCATCGCAATGAAAAACCAAGACGATATCCACGCCCTAGCGGAATTATCGAGCAAGACAAAACAAGGAAAAAATCCGCTCGATGTCCTCGGAGAAATCAACGGAATGGACTGGGGGAAATTCAAGGAAAAAAAAGCGGAAGCAGAGGGGTTTGAAACAGCCGTCAAAAAAATCCAAGAGCTGGACAAACTCAAGGATATCCCTCTTAGTATTCGCTTAAAGAAAATGGAAAAACTTTTTCAAGAAACTAGGACAAAACTAACTGAGACCTACGGAGAAGCCGACACCAACAGCTTTTTCGAAAGCGGCGGCGCCCAAGGACCGGCAAGACTAAGCGAAGACCTGAGAGCAGTCATCCTTGGCGCCGTTTTGGCGGGCGACGAAGATACATTGAACAATGCTTTCAAAAAGCTCTAGGAGCCTCCTCCCGCACTAAAGGAAATAAACCCCCCTAAGCAGTTCGTTCTCTCAACGGTAAGAGAACAGCGGGCCAACCCGCGGCGCTCATGGCGGAGGAGAAGCAAGTGAACAAAAAGGTCCGACGCGCCCTCGCCGGTTCCCTGCTGGCGCTCGGAGGCCTGGGGCTGGGAAAGCTTGTTGGCGGCACGCTGCTTTTGGGCTTGAGTTCGCTGGGCGGCTGCGAAGACGACCCCAACGAGCGGTTTTTCTACGCCAAGCAGGTCACGGATAAATTCAACGAACTAGCCGCGACAGCACTATACCATGCCGCGCAAAAGGACGATTCGACAGGGGGTGACTTTGCCCAGCTCCCACTCATGCAACAGGCTCTGGGCTCCCCACCTTTTTCAACGGGTTCCGAGGATTCCGCTGCAGTCGAGAATCTTCTCGGTTTTGCCCGGCAAGTTCTTAGCGGCAAGCTCCAGTTCAATCTACGCCGCCCCGAACGCGGGGATTGGGACTTTATCTACGACATTAAACTACGTAGCCCCGACCAAAGCGATGAGCCAAAAGACACCACCCCGGAATCCGGTTCATCGTCAACCACCAACGAAGGCAGCGCGCCGGTCCAACGGCTGACGCAAGAAAACGCAAACGTTTCAGCGGCAACAACAGACCACGAAGGACAAGGGAATGAGCAAGCAGGGGCCGCCGGAAAGGTTCGAGCGTTGCGAGAACTTTCTGGGGAAAAAGCAAACCCACGCAGTGGGTGGGAAGAGTATTGGGACAAGTTGGGGAGTTTGGGATTAGAAGCTCGAATCGGTTTTAAATGGGAGCACGGCAACCCCTACGAAAAAAGATGGTACGACGATCCCAGCGTTGAGGCGGTGCTGGGACTGCGACGCAAGGGCGACAACGGCCCCTTTACCCCCGTGCTGTGGGCACGGGCGCAAGCCGGCAGGTTTGAGCTTGAGTCGCTGCGGACCGACTTCGCCGAAGCAACCGGGCCGCTGTGGGCGGCCGTTCTGAAACTGCCCACCAACAGCATTCGGATCAACGATTCCTCCGTCAATTTTACCAAAGAGCAATTGCTGCGGGCGATGGAAATGCGGATCGGTGACGCGCCCAAGCACAACCTGCACTTGACGATTCGATTTCCCGATAAAGACGGCCACTCAGCCTGCGTGGGCGGTGACGCAACGTGCATCGCGTTCGAGCCCGATAACGTGCCGCCCCAAATTGTCGCGGAGCTTGAGGCCGACATGGCCCGAGCGCGCAAGAAAGGGGAGCAGCAGGGGAAAGTCATCGTAAAAAAACAGACGGTCGTTGAAGTCGACGAAGCGGCACAGCAAGCCTTGCGCAAGCAGCTTGATTCAGCTCAAAAAGACGCCGCTGATCTCAAGCAGCAGTTGGGGGACGAACAGAAAAACCTCAAGGCCGAGCAAGAAAAAGTCGCGGATAGGGATCGACAAATAGAACAAGAAAGGCGTGAAGCGGAATCGAAGGAAAATATGCTAAAAGGCCGCGCCAAAAGACAGCAGCGCGCGCGGGAGGTACAAACTCTCTTACAGCAAGCGGCCGAAGCCGCGCGCAAGGCGGTACAGCGTATCGATTGGATACAGCATTTACGAGCACTCGTACAGGACGGCGCCATTCGACAAAACGGTTTCCAGTGGAACGATTTGCAAAACCCGGCACGTACGCTGGTGCAGGCCGCGTATGAAAGACCAAACGGAGCCTACGCCCGGATCAGAAATCAGATAGGTCTTCGTACCGCCGAACAAAATAAGTGTCTGGGGAATCAACGAGTTTCGGCAAGAGACGCGCATAAGATCAAGGCCTGTTTCCAAGCTCGTCTAGCGCATCAAGCGGCACAGGCAAACAACTGGCAACGCACGGAACAATTGCTTAACGGTGCAATTCCTCACGGCGGTGGTAACGCGCCATGGCAAGACGACATTAACCGCTCTGCCGGCAATGGCGGTGCTTTGCCGTACGCACGGCAAGCAGCTGTGGGACATATGGAGTGGAACCCCACCATAATTCACCTAGAAAACGCATTGGCAGCAATCCGAACAACGAAAGCCGTGAGTAACGCACGCGCCGCGCTAGGAACCGTGCCGGGGAACCTGGGTGGCGGAGGGGGAGCTTTAGGCCTTGCGCAAACCGGCACATGGACAGGAGCAAATAGTGTGGCAAGCAAACTGCAAGACGCGCGAAATGCATTGCAGACAGCAAATCAACGGCTGGAGGGAAACGGCAGTGCTCTGGACTATATACAATCATTAGTCGACGCAAATCTTGGAAATTGGCCCCAAATTTCAGTGAATATAGGACTTGTTTCCGTGAATGTACAAACCGCACGCGATAACGCGGAACAATTTGCAACCGCCCTGCAACATCTGGCCACTCTGCAAGACAGAGCAACGGCGGCAGCGCTTCTGCCGGGAGTAAGCCCACAACAAAAAGCGGATGCACAAACAGCAATGAACCGCGCAAACCAAGCCCTGCTAGCAGCCCAAGGGAGAAACTGGACTCAGGCCGTCACCCATCTACAAAACGCCGTCAGTGCAGCCCAGCGAGCAGTCCCTTAAATGTTCTAGAACGGCAGCCCGCGGCACAACCGCTTCTAGCTAAGGGCTCTCCCCAAGCTCCACGCGGGCCCAGCGCGTTTTGCCAACGCGAATGTGGTATCGGCCCGCCTTCAGATTGTGATTAGGCTCATCGACGGTGTCGCCGTCCACGGTCACGGCGTGCTGGCGGACCAGGCGCTTGGCCTCTGCACGCGAAGGGACTAGGTCGGCTTGATGCAACACGTGAAACAAGGGCATGCCGCCGGCAGCGGCGTCGGGGGGAATCGCCAGACGAACGGGCGGCGCGTCTTGGGGAATCAAGCCGCGTTTGCCCGAACCAAACAGCGCGTCAAAATGCTCTTTCGCCGCTTGCGCTTCTTGCGGGCTATGCAATCGCCCTACCAACTCGAGCGCCAACGCTTCCTTGGCTTGCTTGGGGTGTTGGGCGCGCAGCTGCTCTATCTCGCGGGCGGAGCGGGACGACAGTAATGCAAAATAGCGCCACATGAGCGCATCGGCCATGCTGAGCAGTTTACCGAACTGCTCGCGGGGGTCTTCGGTAACGCCGACGGCGTTGCCCAGCGACTTAGACATCTTTTGCCCCACGAGCTTGCCGTCTTGTTCACGGGCATCCAACCCCTCAAGCAACGGCACCGTAAGAACACACTGGGGCTGTTGCCCCATCCGCCGCATCAGGTGCCGCCCCATCAACAAGTTGAACAGCTGATCGGTGCCGCCCAGCTCCACATCCGCGCGCAACACCACGGAGTCATACGCCTGCATGAGCGGATACAACAACTCGTGCACCGCCAGGGACTTTTGCGCGGCCAGCCGCGCGGCGAAGTCATCTCGCTCAATCAAACGCGCCAGGGAACACATGGCGCACAACTTAAGGATTTGCTCTAGGCCCAATGCTCCCAGCCACTCGGAATTGCAACGGACCTCCGTGCGCGCCGGATCAAGCACGCGAAACACCTGGTCCTTGTACGTTTGGC
>JBCCEG010000066.1:0-7381 GCA_039030455.1 Myxococcota bacterium
AGACGGTATAAAAAATTATGCAAAATCAAAACTCGTGTGCGAACGCATGTGAGGAATGTCGGATTCATCATTTATAATTCATAATTACAAAAAGCCGCCCCGTGCGGCAGGCCACGGCGTGGGTGAGTGAGGAATCATAAATGATGAATTATGGGTTATAAGTGCTTAAAAATGACGAAAATAGAAACTTATACCAATCCGCGAAAAAAACGTTTCCCACCTTGTCATTCCCGCGAAAGGTTATCAACCCTGCCTCCCCGAGCAGGGGGCGGGAATCCAGAAAAAATGGGAATGGAAAACGATTGGGGGGTTGTCGAATTTGAAATCTTGTTTCCTGGGATTGGTATTATAATTCATAATTCTCGTAATAAGCCGTGACCGACGTTGAGTTTATGCGGCACGCGCTCAAGTTGGCTCGGCAAGCCGCGCAAGAAAACGAAGTGCCCGTGGGCGCCGTTCTTGTTTGGCACAACAAAATTGTCGGGGAGGGATTTAACCAACGGGAATGCCGACAAGACCCCCTGGCACATGCCGAGATCCTCGCACTGCGGCAGGGAGCGAAACAACTAGGATGCTGGCGTCTGCGGGGTTGCACGCTCTACTGCACGCTGGAACCCTGCCCCATGTGCGCCGGAGCCTTGGTCAACGCCCGTGTGGACCGCTTGGTGTTTGGCGCACCCGACCCCAAGGCGGGAGCTTGCGGTACGCTCATGCAACTGTGCCGGCACCCCCGGCTGAACCACCGTCTGGCGATTCAACAAGGAGTGCTGGCAACAGAATCCACGGCGCTGCTGCAAGGCTTTTTCGCTGCCCGGCGCCGTGGGGAGAAACACACAACCCGTAACTTACGGAGTTTTGCAGGCTTGTAGCAGGTTTTTGGCGATTTTATCCGAGGGCGTTTGAGTCGAAGCATCGACCTTCTTCGCAATGACGACTTTGCAAAATTCGACGGTGGCGTGGCCGTAGGAAGTGCAATAGTGACTGGAATAAGGAATATTAATGTTGTTTTTTTCTTTAATTTTTTTCAGCAAATTCTGCATTGTTGATTGACATGTTTGCGTTGATTGACTGTTAGCCTTTATTTCGTTAAAATCACAGAATCTATTCATAACTCCTACGAGTTTTGGATTGATTGCATCACAAATTTGTTCGATTGGGGTTGGGCCGGAGCTGCCCTTTTTTTTACTGCCCGTTTTTTTGATGAGATTACTCAGCTCGCCTACACCCAACTCGACTCCGTCGATTGCCAACTTTGTCACGGAAACGAGAAGACCGGTGGCTGCCACACCTATATCTCCAATTCCGTCTACTAAAGTCTCCCCGATATCACCGACGGCAGAAACTACGTGCGTAGTGACATCCGCAGCAGTGTTAACAAATGTTGCGCCCAGGCTCTTAAATTTTGCACCCGTATCTTTGAAGCTAGTAGATATCTTATTTTCTAGCCTGCTCTCTCCCAAAAGGAATTCAATGACATTTTTGTCCACCAAAATCTCTCCCTCCAATTCGGCGTCTTCCTTGCTGATGACGATCACGGATCGAGCTTGGTCCGAGTCTAAATCCTTGATAGAGGTGGCGTAGGTGGATTTTTTCCCACCACCCTTCACACGCAAAAAGAAGGTATTTGGATCTTTTTTCGAGTAGACCTCCAATCTTGACCCCGGGACCAAGTACTCGGAGATATCGATTCTTGTGGCGGTGCCTGTTTTGTTTTTCTCAACCCAGTAGCGCACTGCCGCCTCACCGGTTTTTGTCTTGCCGGTCAGTTCATGGTCAAAAGTCATCGAGGGAACAGCACACAACTGCCAGCGCACACGCACCGGTTCCTTGAGCTCGCCAAAAACACGCATGTGTAGGTCGTCGCCCAGGCTGATGTCGCGGCCGGAGTTCAAGATAGTCTGGTTAGTTTCCATGTTCCCCGAACAATGCAGTCCGACGTGACCTTCCAGTTGGTTGACATCCACGGAACCGTCATCTTCGCCTGACTGATCCTTATCCCCACAACCCGCGGCAAAAATCACGCCCGCCACCAGCGAGCACCACAATACCCTTCTCGCACCCATCATATAACCCTCCTAGCAACCGGCCCTTTCCGGCGGCGGCAATTTTTTCCTAACCTACATAACCAAGGAGTTCGACGTTGCATTCCCACCCGAACCACACCCCCAAAATGTAGAGACGCGATGCATCGCGTCTCCACGACGATCAGCGCGGAAAGAGCGCCGCGAGTATGCCATGACGAGGGCATGGGACAAGACAACATCCGAGTGATCAATCCCAGAGGGCCCCTGCCCGGCGGCATCGACAACTTCGCGGAAGTGGTGCGCGACGGCTGTTGCTGGGTAGACAAGAGCCCGCTGATCGAGGACGCGATCACGTGCGACAAAAAGGTGATGCTCATCACACGGCCGCGCCGGTTCGGCAAGACCATTAACTTGAGCCTGCCGCGGTATTTTTTTGACAACGCGCCGCCGGGCGTGCCGTTCCAAGATGTGGAGATCGCATCCTCTTTCGCGGGAATGACAAGGTGGGAAACGTTTTTTTCGCGGATTGGTATAAGCAGACCGAAGCGCGAGACGAGTTGGAACAAGCGGCCAAACAAGCGCTGGCGCAAATTCAAGCCAAGGACTACGGCGCCGAGTTCGCCGACCATCCGCCCAAGGGCATTTTACGGTTGGGCATGGGCTTTTGCGGCAAGCAGACTCATGTCTGTCACCGCTGGGTCCGGCGGTGACTTTTGGATTGCGGAAAAAGTAGGCAGGGTCTCGCGAAAATGCTAGCCTGGCAGCTGGATGCAAGTCTCCGAGAAAAGCGAGGGGAAGAAACAAACAGGGAACCAAATGGTTAACGACAATCGCGCCACTCCCGTCGAGCAAGAGGAACCGCGTCGCATCCTCATCGCGGACGACGAGGCAGCGTTACGCACCGTGCTGTCGGCACTGCTGCGCAAGGAGGGGTTCGCGGTCACCGCTGTTTCTAGCGGGCAAGAGGCACTCGATGTGCTCCGGCACGGCCAAGAAGACCCCGAAGAAGAACCCTTTAACGTTCTCATCGCCGATCTGAAAATGCCCGGCATGGACGGCATGGAATTGCTGCGGCGCGTCATCCAAAAATACGCCGGTTTGCCGGTAGTTATGTTGACTGCTCACGGAACGGTAGACACCGCTGTCCAAGCACTCAAACGGGGAGCTTTCGATTTTCTGACCAAACCCTATGAACGCGACGAAATCCTCATGGTCTTGCGCAAAGCCATTAGTCAAAGCGCGAAAACTCAAGCCACAACTTGCCCGCCACAACAAGGCCAAGCACAAGAAGCCCTGATTGGGAACTCGCCGCAAATGCAAAGAGTGCGCGATCTCATTAGACGGGTCGCCGACACGACCGCGACTGTCCTGATCACGGGAGAGTCGGGCACGGGCAAAGAGCTTGTCGCGCAAGCTTTACATGAAAGCAGCAGCCGTGCCGGCAAACCCTTTATCCGCCTCAACTGCGCGGCCATCCCACAAACTCTGTTGGAATTCGAACTTTTTGGTCATGAAAAGGGCGCGTTCACCGGAGCTGTCACCGAGAAGCCGGGACGGCTCGAACTTGCCGACGGCGGCACGCTCCTACTCGATGAAATTGCCGATCTGCCCGTCGATCTCCAAGCCAAACTGCTGCATGTGCTGCAAGAAGCGGTTTTTGAACGTGTCGGCGGCATCAAAACACTGCGGGTGGATGTGCGCCTCATCGCTTCGACAAATCAAGATCTCCCGGCGGCCATTCAACGCAAGGAATTCCGTGAAGACCTGTACTACCGCCTCAACGTGGTTCCCATCGATCTGCCGCCCCTCCGCCAACGATTATCGGACGTGCCGGCACTGGTGACCCATTTCATGCATAAATACAACACGCGGCTGAGCAAACACGTACGCGCCTTTACCGAAGAAGCGGTCCAACAGCTGCAAAAACACGCGTGGCCGGGCAACATCCGCGAGCTTGAAAACGTGGTGGAGCGAACGCTGCTGTTCACGGACACGGATCACATTCACCCCCAAGACCTCCCCGCGGACATCATGGCGCAAATCCAGGCAAGCAGCGATCTGGCGGCACAACCCGATCAGCTTGTCGGCGCGGGCATGAAGGACATCGTCCGCCAACGCACGGCGCAGCTGGAAAGCGCGATCATCAGCGCCGCGCTCAAGCAAACCGGCCGCAACGTCACACGCGCGGCGCAAAAGCTCAAAATCAGCCGCAAGAGCCTGCAGCTCAAAATGAGAGACCTAGGGCTCCGCGAGTCTTCCGGCCAAGAGGAGGAAATGCCCACTTGACAACTGCTAACAAAAAACCGCACTCTGGCAGTCGAGAATAAATTCAAGTAGGGGCAAAGCAACAATGGCTCATCATAGGGCGGCACAAAAGGCACTGCGACAGTCGCGGCGGCAACGTTTGCGCAATCGGCGTGTGAAAAGCACTGTCGCCACCTGCGTAAAACAGGCACGGCAAGAAATCGCTAACAAAAAATCCCAGCCCATGGGCGGCGGCGTCAAGCAAGCCGTCAGTTTGCTGGCTCGCGCGGCCGCTAAGGGCGTCATGGTCAAAAAAACCGCCTCGCGCCGTATCTCTCGCCTGATGCATCAGGCACACCGGGCATCATCCACTTCCTAAAAAATCCCTGTTTGTAGAGATGCGATGAATCGCGTCCGGCACTTTCTGGAAGTCCTCTTTCGGGGATTTCCAAAAAGATCGCTGCTCTGTTTTTCCGAGGAAAAACTGGCGAAACGCGCCAAAATGGATCCCTGCTTTCGCGGGGATGACAAAAAGGTGTCGTTATTTCCGCGGATTGGTATGAGACAAAGCCGTTCAGCACAGCCGCCGCAGCACCCGCAACACGGCACGCTGCTCGACTCCGTCCACCACAACCGCTGCCCCAACACGGCGAAGCAACACGAAACGCAAGGCGCCGTGACGCCGTTTTTTGTCAACGGCCATGGCCCGCCATACAGCCTGGGGATCGCAATCCCTTGGCAGACGAGAAGGCAAACCCCAACGCGCGAGCAACCGCGACACGCGCACAGGCAGTGCCGCGTCACAGCACCCCAATGCGTGGGACAGGCGGGCGGCCCCCAGCAGCCCGATCGCCACCGCTTCCCCATGCGGCAACCCATAACCACTCACGCGCTCCAGCGCATGCGCGAACGTATGCCCCAGGTTCAGCAAAACGCGCGGACCCTGTTCATCGGGATCCTCCTCCACAAAGGCTGCCTTGACCCTCATGTTGCGCAGCAGCAGATTCTCGTCATCCAAACGACAGTCCGGTCGCTCCAACGCATCCAGCAGTTCCGCGTCGCCCAGCAGCCCGTGCTTAATCATCTCCGCCACCCCGTGCCATTGCGCGGCTTCGTTTGTTTGTCTGTCATCCTGAGTGCCCGTCTTATCATCCCGAGCGCGGCGAAGGACCCCTGCTTCCGCAGGGGTGACAGAAAGTGTCGCACCATGGGGAGATCCTTCCTCGCTTCGTTCGTCAGGATGACAGAAGGGATGTTCGTCAGGATAACAAGTGTGGCTACGCTCGTGCGGATGACAAAGCACGGTCGGATCGGTCAAAACCAGACGCGGGGGGTGCAGCGCGCCCACTAAGTTCTTCCCTTGCGGCAGATTCACGCCGGTTTTGCCGCCAATGCTCGCGTCAACCATGGCGAGCAGCGTGGTGGGGACAAACACCCACGGCACGCCGCGCAAAAACGTCGCGGCGACAAAGCCGGCGACATCGCCCACGGTGCCACCGCCAACGGCTAAAACACAATCATCACGACTACATCCTTGTTGCATCAGCTCTTCGTAGAGTCGGCTCGCCACCGTCAGCGTTTTGCTCGATTCACCGCCGGGGAGTTGGTGAACGCTGCAAGAAAAGTCCCGACGCCGCATCGCATCCTTCATGTGGGAACCGTGACGCCGCCAAGCGTTCTCGTCGGCGACGACGGCGATGTGCCGCGGCTCGTCCAACACCCAGCGTAACAAATCCCCTACACGGCCTAGCCCGCCTCGCTCCACATGAACGACACAAGGAAGGTGTCCCTTGGGAGCAATGGTCAGCCGCCTTGTCCGCGCCAACCCCCGCCCCGCCCGATGCCTGGCGGCAATGGACTCGGCGATTTCCTTGACAGCGCGCGCCTCGGTATTCACACGCAAAAAACTCCCCGCCGCATAGACACCGGCACGAGTACAAAGAAGGGCTTGTATTCGGTGGCGCAAGGCGTCTCGATCGTCCAGCGGGCCCAGCAAGGGACGCGGTTGATCGCCGCCGCGCAGCCGGTCCGCCAGCGTGCTCGCGCAGGCCTCTAGCAGATAAACCTCGGCGACACGCCGCAGCAACCGCCGGTTTTCCTCGGCAAGCACAAAACCGCCGCCGGTGGCGACTACGCAGTGCTCTAACGCCGCCAAATCGCGGCACACTTGTTCCTCGGCGTGCCGCACGCTCCCTTCGCCTCGCTCACCCAACGCTTGGGACACGGGCATGCCCAACCGGCGGGCAACCCGATCATCCGTATCGACAAACCGCCAATCCAGTAGAGTGGCCAGCACGCGGCCTACGGAGCTTTTGCCCACGCCCGGCGGGCCGATCAAGGCAATATTAGTCTCAGAATTCACAAGATTTCTCGGATGGGTCGGACAAATGGCTGGGCAAGCGGTAGCGACTCTCTTTGTCATCCAGCATGAACATAATCTCTCTTGCCATTCAGCACGAGCAAAGTTCTTCTCCGTCATTTCTGTGAAAGCAGGAATTTTCCCACCCGAGGGCGGAGGAATATACCGCGCGGCCTTTTCTGGTAAAATAGGGCCAGGATTCACGGGCTTAGTCGGATGAATGCGCATCCGAGTACGAGAAGAGTAAGGAGGCAACGCGATGCGGCAACGGCAGCTCATCAGGTTCGACTGGGCCATTAAGCACATTCTGCGTGACAAGGCCAACTTTGATGTATTGAGTTGACTTGCATCGTTGTTAGTTGTATAGTATAGTTGCAAAAGAAATGAGAAGGAGACAATCATGCTGATCCAACCGGGCTGCTACCCCGACCCCAGAAACGACCACGCCTTTCGGCGCGTTTTCGGCGACGAAAAGCGCGAGCCGGTGTTGCGACAGTTTTTAAACAGCGTGCTGCGCCTAAAAGACGAAGAGCGCATCCAACACCTGCGTATCGCCGATCCGCATCAGGTGCCGCCGATTGAGGAGCTGAAGGAAAGCATTCTGGATATCCGCTGCTGGGACCAACACAAACGCAATTTTCTCGTGGAAATGCAGGTGTGGGATCAAAAGAACTTTCAGCAGCGCGCGCTCTACAACGCGGCCAAGCTGTTCGTGGATCAGTTGGGCAAGGGCGAGGACTATGCCGAGTTGCGC
>JBCCEG010000067.1:0-7354 GCA_039030455.1 Myxococcota bacterium
CAAAGCTAGTTCTTCCATCAGCTGTGTCGTAAGTAACCTGCATAGCTTGAGATTCCATCTTGTTATGACAGCGCTGGTAATAGCAATGATAGTGGCGAAAAAATCACTCTAGCACAGAACTGCTCAAAAAAATCCCCATCACCAAAAAAGGCTACATTTTTACACTAGGGAGACACTTGTGATTTGACGGCAACTATCTTATCATGCACTTTTTTCAATCAACAGCTAACCATGAAGCAAAACACATTTTGGAGCAGTAGTAAATAAACAATAGCGGAATCGCATGCTGATTGCACAAAACTTGGCAATTTTTCACTGCAACAGAAGCGTGACCCATTGTAAAATCCGTGGGGTGATTCTTTTTGCAAAAACGATCCGCACAGCGCCCATAAACCTGGTAGCGGATACACATCGATCGAGGGACGTCCGGCGCGACGTTGTGGAGCGCGTTCACTCCCCCGGAGATACCGGACCGCTTTACCAACTTGGAGAGGGCCACTCGCTTGTTTTTAAAGGGGGTGAGCGCGGATTTAAGGTCGGGGTGCCAAGCTGGATTGTGGCGGCATCCCTCCGAATCGTCGGTAAACCGTGGGTTCGGGGGAGGGGTTGCCGGTGCCCGGTCCGAGGGGAAGGGGTAGGGAGATGAGCGTCCGGACGGGGGTGGGGGCGCTGAAAATGTTACCCGAGGTGGGGGTGCAAACCCGGTCCCTGGGGGTTCCACCACAAACATCGGGGGGAGGACGGCGGAATCCAATTGCATACCGCTACGGATCGCGCGCGAGATATCGTCGATGTGTAGCTGTGCGAACGCGCCCATTCGATAAGCTTCGTCCAGCGGGGCTTCTTCGAAAAACTGTTCCATGGCCATGAGCGTGCGCCCGGTGATGGCCGCCACCTGCCGGCGGATGTCCTGTTGCGCGGGGTAGTAACGGATCAACGTGGAGGCCAGCGTCTTCAGCTGGACGTAGAGGGGGCAGTTAGGCGTGAACAAATGCTTGGCCAGGACCGCGGTGGCCATGCATAGATTTGCCAGTTCCTCGACGGTCGACGGAAGCGGACGGACCTTAGTGCGTGCGTTCCGAAGGTCTGCTGGAGAGCGCGTAGTCGCATGAGCAAGCGCATTCAGGTCGTCGTTCTCCTTGAACTGCTCGGCATCCGGGAGGGGGGAGAACGCCAAGAGCGAGAACCCCAAATGTGGTTTGCCCTCCGGGAGGTGGAGGCGGAAATCATGCTGGGTCAGATCCCGGGCCAGGGTGCGGTTGCGAAAGCGACGCACAATTAACAAGTGGCCGGATTCAGAATCGTTGCGCAGCATAGTCCGAATGAAGGTCTCCATGTGTTCCGCCCGCATGGCTTTGGGGAGAGCTTGCACCTCGTGCCACACCTTCGGTAACGCCGTGCGGTTCGTCCACTGGATTCCCCCTACGGCGCACAACTTCGCTTCAATAGCTTCCGCAAGGCGGGTGCCGCCGGATGCAGTGGTGGTGGCCGGAGGGGTATTGCCGAGGGATGCTCTCGATACTTGTTGCCACGCCATATTTTGGGCCGTCGCCTGCTGCAGAAGGGAAAGCAAAGTGTTAACCGACGAGGGTCCCAGAGCGGCGGCGGGTGCGTGGGCTTGGTTGGGCGGCGGGGGAGGAGCGGCGTGCTGGGCTAGTGCGTGTGCCAAAAGATCCGGATCCGAAACACCAAGCCACTGTTCCCGAACAGTTTGAGGAGTCCTAGTTTGTGGGCGCGGGGGCTCGGGACCGGGGTGGTTCTCAGCAGCGGACCAGGCGCTGCCCCCCCCGGCCTCGGGCCCACAAGGATCTCCTGCCTTTCGTGTTGAATCGCACGTAGGGCGCTGGGCCCCCCGGGGGAGTGCTGCCCAGAAGCGCTGCAAATCGGAGCCGAGGGGTGCAGCGGACAAGGCGCTGCCCCCCCCGTCTTTGCCGGTGAGGGCAGCGAGCAAGGCGCTGTCCCCTCCGTCTCCGTGCGGACCGGCTTCTCTATGGACTCCTGTGCGTTCGCGATCTCTCCGTCCATCGTGGTCTTCGTCCTGGTCTTCGCCTTGGTCTTCGCGGTGGTCTTGGTCGTCGGGATCCCGCGGTGCTCCCAAGAACTGGTCGTGGTGCTCCTCCAACCACCAATCGAACGCCTCATTTTCCGTGCTAAGATGCGGTGTCGGGTCAATTGACAGGGCGCTGCTCTGATGGCTACCCATACAAGCGCAGCGTATCCAGGCGAGGAGGGCATGTGCATAGGCCTTGACAGGGCCCGCGGGGAGTTCTTGGTCGAGTTCCGATACAAGTTCGAGCCATTGTCTAGGGTGTCTTTTCCCAAAGGGGAGCGTCAACAGCGACAAGGCAAACGATGCCGGAACGGGAAACATAAGTCGGATGTCTTGGGCGCGATGATAGCCTTGCACCCATTCACCCGGTTTACAATTTCGAACAGCCGTCGCAGAGGGGGTCTTGATGTGCGTACGGCTGGTGAGATCATGGCTATCCAGCAGTACCCCTTTTCCGTCGGTCAACTCCAAACCTAGAAGCCCCCCAAAAAAGCGCCCCTCGACATCCAAATCCGGCGTGTAGGTGGCCAAATCCACCTGCTTACGTCGTACGAGTTGTACTTGGTTGATGGGGGCAACATGGTGAGCGAGCTGAACATCGGGGACGAAACGCTTCATAAAGACATAGTGTAATGCCTCCGTTTTCTCGTGCATTTCCGAAGCCAGCATCCAGAGCGCTTGGTTGGACAAATCCTCATTGAGGATCTTGGTGATGATGGGGAAACCCGCGGTTGATTCTTGTTTTGCCCTCCATGATAGAACTGCTGTCGCCGTATGGGTGGGGAGGGCGCGAAGCGCGGCGGCCCGGTTGGGAATTTGAATTTGGGCGTGCGCGGTCGCTCCCGGCTGGTCCGCTGTCTTGTCAACGACGGTGGTTGGGCTTGTTTTAGCCTCCGCTGTGTCTTTGGCTGCTTTGGTGGCAGAGCGAAGCTGCTTCTTTCGTATGGGAGACGATATCCCCTGGGACTCGTCCTTCCGCGGTGGGTCTTTTCTCGCCCTCGGTTTAGTGTTGCAGAGGCAATTTTGATTGTCTGCGTTACACAGCACGCATGGGAGTTGGTTGGCTGCCGCCGCCGCTGCCTGCTCCTGCTTCTCCGTCTCGGACACAGGGAAACCTTTGTTGAGGATCGTCTTCACGATGCTATTCATGGTTCCTGTGTGGGTGCGCGAGTGCAATCAGCAAGTCGACAACGTGGCGCAAACAACAGGAAAAGGACTCGTCGTTGTCCGTCGCTTCTCCAAAAACAATGATGCCGATGTGGCTCATTGGCTTTGGCGGACGCCGGTCAGACGACGACGATGGATCACTCCCATCCTACGCGTGGACTACAGATCGGGAACCTAAAGGTATCACGACCTTAGTCAATCGCTCTGGAGTACGTGTCCTTTTTGTCGTTTGCGGGCACTTGTTGGAGACCTCCATGGCGGTCTCTGCGTGGAGTCTTTTCTAGAGCTAACGATCCTAGACGAAGCTATAGAAATGACTCCTCGAGTGGGCTTCACACGCGCGACTAGAATGCTGCATGCTAAAACTCCATCTCGTAGGGCGTGTAGAAGGTCACAAACGAACCTCCACTGGGATGCTGGGCAAAATGGCCATGGATCCGAGGCCGCCCATGGACTGACTGATGTGCGCATTGCGTGCAGCCGATTGCCTGTGCCAGGGTATCGGCCACGTCGCGCTGCTGGGCACGTCCGTCAGAAAAGAAAATTTGGTGTACGCACCAAACGGGGAGTCGAGTGCGGACTGGTAGCCTATCGGTATGGGAAGGCGGAAGCACGTCGACAAACCCGTATGTTTAAGTTATAACTGGGTGGTACGATTGTGTGCGGTCGTACAGATATTGAATGCATGGTGGGGTGTCAACATTTTGGTTGAAAGCCCCGTCTGAAAAGCAGACAGCTGGTTGTGGATGTACTGTTGGTACGTATCCCCCGACCAGCGGCCTTGCTTCTTGATGGTATCGGCGGAAGCGCCGCTGAGGTGCAAAGCCATGGCGCCGCCAGCCCTGAGGGAGTGGCTGGATACAAGGTCGGGAGTGATGCCGCGGTGTTCAAGGTTCAGGGTGACGACGGCCTGCTTAATGGCGTCGTTGATATCGGGTGGGCGAATTGTGCGCCATGTATTTCCCTTCCCCCAGTAGGTCCCCAGAATGGTGTGGGGGGCGCCGCCGTGGCCAACGATGTCCTTTACACGGCGCGCCAGGGCCTTGATGGGGCAAACTGTCCTGTGGGTGGCATCCTGCCCGACAATCTGTCCTTTTGCCCCATTCTTCTGGTCGGAGATGTGGAGGGCCGCGCTGTCCGTGTTGCTCAGGGTTTCCACCGGCGCGGAATGGTCCACGATGACATGTGCGCGTCGGAACACAATGTCGCATAGGCGGAACTGCTGCGTGCGGCGGTTGTTGGGAGCAGTGTGCGTATACTCACCCACCCGGAGAAGGAAGAAAAACGCGATCACGATAAGATCCGCAATGGCGCGTTTGCGCGGGGTTGGTTTCATGAAGCTGCACAGTAGAATATGCTCCACTACCTCAATCCCCACGGCTAATTGTTGTTTAGCGGGGGGGTCGCCTCGTCTGCAGGCTTTGAGGAATCGCTCGATGCGAAAGTGGTACTTGTCGTGGGCCTGGAGGGTGGGGTTGGGGAGGCCAGCCAGTTGATGGGTCTGGCCGACGGCACGAAGCGCGACTGCAACTGTCGTTGCACTGATCTTGTTACGTTTCGCGGAATAGGATCCTGTCCGAACCCGTTCTGCAAAAAGGCAGAGCAGTTGCACGGCTTCGGGAAGAGGCGTGGCATCGAGCCAGGGTGACATGCCGAAGTTGTCCACGACGAAGAGGGACCATAGGCGCCAATAACGCTGCCGGTCCTTGTGATTCGACGCCACGACACCCTGTTGGATGCGTGTGGTCGAAGCTCCGAATAAACCCTGGATCGCAAGTTTTCGTTCATCTGGAACTCGAGCCAGGAGCGTGTCTGCGGAAGGGGAAAAACGGCGTCAAAATGTGAGATTAGTTTTGTGGAGGACCAATCAAACACTTTGCCACCGGCCGTGCGTTGTCGGAAACTGCGCGAAGGGATGTCCGCAATGGCGTTGTCCACTCCGGCAATCGACAGGGTGTGAAACGGAGATGCGCCCGTCTCGAACATACGGTATGCCAATGCGCGAAGTAGCCTGGCCGCAATCATCGAGCGGTTGGCCGTGAGTCGCTTTGTCCATGCCACCGTCGGGGTGTTGTCACACCAGATGGCGACGTGGCGGTGGCGCAGATCCACCATGCACTCGAGGACCAAAAACGCCATGAAGACCCCGGCCATCTCCAAATCGGAATTTGTTACGAACCCGCCTTTGTTACGCGTGGAGGAGATACCGTCCGATATATCCGGGGGGAACGGTACCCGCCACAGAATGGGGGGGAAAGCTGGTTCATCTAGCAGGCTAAACCATACTCCCCCTGCGCCTGTTCCGGATGCATCGCAGAATCCGACGAATTCCACCGGACGAACAACCAGTTGGGCCACGGGGATGGGGCGTTGGCGCATTGCCTGCAGTAGTACCAGCCAGTCCGTGGCTGCTTCCTTGAGGGGTTGCGTAACGGCAATGTTTCGGTGCGTGGCGGTCAAAGCGATATGGAACGCAATAAGAAACGCGCGGCCTTCCGGGCAGCCGAACGCGGCATGTTGCAGCTTGCCGCGTAAGGATTCCAACTCCTTCCGTTGGATGCGCGATTTTCGGCGTAGGCGTCTGAGGGCATTTACGAGGGTTTCGATTTTGGTTTGGGGGAGGGAGATGGTGCGGTGCTCGCCATCCATATCCCAGCCCAAAACTTCCTTGCGTGCACACCAAACTCCCTCCGAGGCCAACTTCTTCTGTGACACCGGATCTTGGCCTACATGACCCGTGACATCCGGGGGCGGAAACACTGAGTGGATGGCCGTGAGGAGCGCGCGGGACATAAATCGCAGATGACGGGTGTCCGTTGACTGCAGCATCCCCACGTAGTCATCCAAGTAGACTTCAATGTGCCACGGGACGGATTGGTGCCACGTCGCGGTGGGTACGGCAGAGGCTACTCGATCGGGTGGGAGGGTGGCTTTCTCAAAACGATGGACGGGGAGCTCCGCAGCCTTGGGAACCAGCGCTTGTGCTACGTCTCGCCCCGTTTCGGATACCGCACAAAAGTACGGGACGGACTCCCGCCACCCCATCTGAAGGGCGAACGGAACAAATAGCTCAACCGGCTGGTTGGCGGCTGTGCGTGGAACGACAAATGCGAAATTGACAGCGCGCTCCGGGTCCACCATGACCCTCCAGTACCCGTCCTTGATGTCAAATTTAACAAACATCATGGGTCCCTGTTCGAGGGGCGCATCCGCCAGGTACTGAATGATCCTGGGGAGGACGAACCCAATTTGGGCCATGGCCTGTTGAGGTGCAAGCCATGTGGTGGACTCGTTTACCGACAGAGCGCGGTCAGCGAGTTCGCGGGGGACAAAGGACAGATCCAGGATGGCGCGATACGCCCGTGACTTGTGCGGTATGGCTCCCAGCGGTGACACCTTGAGCTCCGGCGGGGGTGCGTGTGCGATCTTGTCCCACTGGAGGACATAGCCAAAACCCTCCTCCACCTTTTCGAGCGTTTCTGCGCGCAAAGCCGCAGCTGCGGCCGGTGCCTGTGCCGTGGGGTGGTTGCCGCGCCGAACGGCCTGACGGATACGGTCGGGGGGCCAGGGAGTACCACATTCCACCTCACAGCCATGGTTTGCCCAGCGTAAAAGCATGGGTGCTGCCGGGTGGTTCAGCGCAGGGCCCGATGGACGCATTAACGAGGTAGGTCGCGATGCCGGTGCTTGATACTTACTTTGGAGTTCTTGAAGGACGGGAGGTTGGAATGTTGCGGTCGTTGGTGGCGGTGGACGTATGGGAGGCGGTGGTTGGGAAACTTGTGAGCTTGATAGTTGTGTTGGCGGAGGTGGTGGTGGTCGAATGAGCTTGGACGTAGGAAGGGGTGGTGATGCTGACTGTGTGACCAGGCGTGGTTTGGGTGGGCGTGGGAGACGATCGGGTTGTACCATGCGTGGCCCGGACGAGGCATAGCCGTCTCCCCCACACCGTCACGCTAGCTTTTGAATCCCCTCCCGGAGTGCGTTCAGCAACGCATCCGCGGTTGATTGCTTGGGCGTAAAATCCGTGGGGTGATTCTTTTTGCAAAAACGATCCGCACAGCGCCCATAAACCTGGTAGCGGATACACATCGATCGAGGGACGTCCGGCGCGACGTTGTGGAGCGCGTTCACTCC
>JBCCEG010000068.1:0-7277 GCA_039030455.1 Myxococcota bacterium
ACCATGGCAAGTGCCGTTGTTCTGGAAAGACATCCCCGTGTCTTATGCGTCCTCGGCCGCACCGCGGCAACCGTTGACTCGATCAGATTGGTGCTGCGTATGTGCCGCCAATGCTGTTCCGGAAAAGCGTGGAAGGTGAATAGTTCCTTCTTTTCCTTTTCCAAGCACTCTACCGTTTTAGGGTATTTGCCGCCGTATAAACTCGCGAACTTTTTTAGCTCTTTCTCTTCTTCCTCTTTCGTGGCGGAATTCCAAAGAAGATCGGCATCGCCGCCGATTAGAGAAAGTAGCGCGGTTGGAGGATTTAGTTTAGTCGAAACTTTGGCGCGCTCTAGCAGCGTTGAGACCGGTGGGTTATTTTGCCTGACAGATCCATTTTGAGTTTCCGAATCCATCTGTTAGCTTAACGGATTTACAATGTTTTTTTTCCTTGCTATCACAAGGAAAAATCGATAAAAGTCCGCAGTGAAAACACCCTTGTCTTACGTATTCTATTTCTCCTTTTTCATTACGCATTATTTCTCCGTTTTTCTTTTTTGGTAAAGGAGGAAATAAATTACGGGCTATGGGATCGAATCCGCACTTTGGTGTAGCTAGGCAAGTCTCTTCGCTTTCTCCGGCGTTTACACACCTCTCCGCCTCTTGCCAGGCTGGCGACAAGGACAAATTACCGATCTCGGCCTCATTTTCGCCGCCGCAGGCGCTCAATAGCAACGGGGTCAAGGCGACTCGTGCTGTTGTTTTTATCGTGGTGTTCATGTCTTTTTTCCTCTAGCGTTGTTAGTTGGTTCACTATACGGGAACGGGGGGAGACCGCTGCTTTACCCACGCGGCCGGTAAGAGCCTTCGCCTTTAGAGTGAGTGGTTCATTTGGTGTTAGCCGCATTGGCCTTTAAGATGTGGTACGCAAGCTGGGATCAGTTGGGTAATCGGGATCAATGAACATGGAATGGAGTACTTTGGCGGCTATATCGGCGGGAGTCGTCGTGGTTTGCGTTGTCTTGTTGCGGCAGTGGTGGTTGCGCAGGGAGTTCGCCGACGTGGTGGCGGAGGCCGCCGCGCTCAAGCGCGAGCGCAAGGCCGAGCGCGCCGGTGACGCCTCGTGGGGCACGGCGCTTGCCCAGACGCGCGGCCGGCTTGGCGGCCGCTTGCGGCAGTTGGTTGGCAAGGTTGTGGCGGACGATCAGCTGTGGCGACAGCTAGAGGAAGTCTTGGTGACGTCGGACGTGGGGATTCAGACAACACAGCATCTGCTGGCCTGTTTGCGGCGCGACGTTAGCGCCGTGTCGCCGGACCGGCGGCACGTGATCCAAGTTTTGCAAAAACGCATGCTCCAGATGTTGTGCAGGGCGGAGGAAAAGCACCGTCGGCCGGAAGCATCCTCAACAAACACGCCGCGCGTATTGCTGTTCGTGGGAGTGAACGGCGCGGGCAAAACCACCACCATCGGCAAGCTGGCGTGTCGCCTTGTTCGCGAGGGCAAGAGCGTGGTGGTAGCCGCGGGCGATACTTTTCGCGCCGGGGCTTGCGAACAGTTGGAAGCGTGGGCGCGCCGTGCCGGTGCCGTGTTCGTGGGCAAGGAGCACAAGGCGGATCCGTCGTCGGTGTTGTACGACGCGGTGTCACGGGCTAAGTCCGTTGGGGCGGATGTGGTGTTATGTGATACAGCGGGGCGATTGCAAAGCCGGCAGGGGCTGATGGATCAGCTGGGCAAGATGCATCGCGCGTTGGGCAAGGCACTGCCGGGCGCGCCGCATGAATCGTTTATTGTGCTAGACGCCACCATCGGCCAGAACGCTTTGGCGCAAGCGCGTCAGTTCGCCCAAGCGACGCCGCTGACAGGCGCCGTGCTCACCAAGCTAGATGGAACAGCCAAGGGAGGCGTGGTGGTGGGCGTTGCCGGCGAGCTGGAGATTCCCGTGCGCTATGTGGGGTTGGGTGAAGGCGTGGATGATTTGCGGCCCTTTGACCCGCTGCGGTTTGTCACGGCTCTGTTTGGGGAAAGTGAGCCCCTTGCCGTCGAAGCCGAAAGCCGCGACAGACGGCAAGTGCAAGTTGAAAAAAAACCTGTGGAACAGACGGCGTAGCAAGAATGGCAACAACAACATTGGACTCGCCGAAGCCGCCAAAACGCTTTTTTCGGTCGGGGCTGGTTCTGGCGGCGGTTGCTTTATGTGGCCTGGCGACCGCTTGGCTAGTGGGGCTGCGCCCCTTTGCTCCAAAACCTTCTGAGGAAACCAACACGGCGCATCACTTTGTCACCCCCGCGAAAGCGGGGGTCCATATGGATTCCCGCTGGAGCCTGCCCCTGGCTCCGAACAGGGGCGGGAATGACAAAGAGGGGCGCTCCGCTCGTCGGGGTGACAAGAAGGGTGTCCGTCATGATAAGGCGGGCGAGCAGAAACAATCCCCGCGGCCTTACTGTCTGTCGTGTTTGCGCGTGTTCAATACGGTGCTGCTGCGGTTGCGCGAGCGTTACGTGGAACCGGCTAGGTTTGATCCGCGTCAAATGGTGGTGCGGGCGTTGCTGGCGTTGGAGCGCCAGGTGGGGCCGGTGTTGGTGCAAGAAGAGGACAAGGTGGTTCGCGTGCGCGTGGGAGAGACACAGCGAGAGTTCGCGCTGTCGGGGCTGCGGTCTGTTTGGCACGCGAGTTGGTTGCTGCGCGACGTGATGAATTTCGTGGAACGGAATCTGCCGGTGACAGGGCGCAAGGCCGATGCCGAGTACGCTTTGGTGAACGGCATGCTGAGTACGTTGGATCGGTATTCCACGTTGCTGGGGCCTGATCAAGCTCGTGAAATGGATGTGCACACCAAGGGCGAGTTTGGCGGACTAGGCATTGTCATCGGCCCCCGCGACGGCTACCCCACGGTGATTAGCCCGATTAAGGGCACGCCCGCGGATAAGAAAGATGTGCGCGCGGGCGACCGCATTGAAGAGATCGACGGGGAATCGACGGTCAATCTTCATCTAGACGAAGCAGCCAACCGCTTGCGTGGCAAACCGGGCACGTCGGTCACCATCGACATTCGCCGCAAGGGCGTGCCCAAGTTGTTGCGCAAAACCATTGTGCGTGCCGTGATTCAAATTGAGTCGGTGGAGCACAAGCTGCTTGCGGGCGACGTCGGCTACGTGCAAATCAAGGCGTTTGACGGCGGTGTGACCCGCAAGGTGCAAAACGCGGTGAAGGATCTGCAACGCCAAGCCAAGGGCAGAGGCGGCATCAAGGGCTATGTGTGGGATTTGCGCAACGACCCCGGGGGGCTGTTGAGTGAGTCGGTGCGCATGGCGAACCAAGTGCTCGACGGCGGGTTGATTGTCATTACGCAAGGGGCCGGCGGCACCGACCGGGAAGAAGAAATGGCGCGGAGCGGGGCGGAAAAAACCCGGCTGCCCATGGTGGTGTTGGTGAACAACGGTTCGGCGTCGGCGTCCGAGATTGTCGCCGGCGCGCTCAAGGTGCGTGACCGTGCTTTGATCATGGGCGGCAAAACCTTTGGCAAGGGGAGCGTTCAGCTGCTGTCTCATTTGTTTGACGGGTCCATTTTCAAATACACCATCGGCGAATATCTCACGCCCGATGATCGCAGCATTCACGGCAGGGGCATCCAGCCCGATATCGAGCTCACACCGGTTTCGGCGCACGATAGAGAATCCTTGCGCTTGCCCGCGCTGTCGTCGCGCTCATCCGAGTCTCGCGACGGCGCCGGAGATGACTCGAAGATCACCCAGAGAAAGCGTTGCCTAGACCGTCAAGAGCAGCCCGCGATGCGGTTAACGTACTTGCGGCGCGGTCGGGAACCGCAAAACGAATCCCCCGGCAAAAAGAACTCCGAAGAAGAGGTCGACGACGAAGTGGAGTTCGCCCGAGAAATTCTGCTTGCCGCCGCGGGAGCCAAAAGGCCCCCCCAGATGCCGTGGCGGCCGTTTTTGCGCGATCATGTCGCGCCGGCCGTGGTTGCCAAGCAGCAACAGCGGCAAGAACAGCGCTTACGGCAACAACTGCGCAAGCTGGGCATCAACTGGGCCGGCGGGCGCGACGGCGCCCTGCAAGCTTGGGTTGAACGTCCCTTGACCACCCTCACGGCCGGGCGCACGGTTCCCGTTCGCATTCACGTCCGCAACACCGGCACGGCGCCCATTTGGCGGCTACGAGGGGTGAGCGATGCGGACGTGGACGCGTTCAGAGGGTTGGAATTTGCCTTTGGCAAGTTGGCCCCCGGGCAGCAACGCAGTTGGGAGATCCCCGTTGAAATTCCCAAGTCGAGTTTGAGTTATCACGATGTCATGCGCATCTCGTTGCGTGATGGGTCGGGCGAGGAACTGACGACGCTTGACGTGCCCGTCCACGTGCGCAGCCGCCCCCGCTCGGTGTTGGCCTCTCGATTCTTTATCGTTCCGCGTTCGCGAAAAGGGGATCTCGCGGAACGCCGTTCCACGGATGGTCGTTTACACGAGGGCGGCTGGGTCGACTTGGTGTTGCGGTTGAAAAACGTTGGCAAAGGCCCTTGTGTGAAACCCATCGCGCAGCTCAAGGATGTGAAGGATGACAAAGGCAACTCCAGAATTTTTGTCAGCAAGGGGCGGCATGTGTTGCCCGCCTTGGCCGCGGGGCAAGAGACCACCGTACGATTCGCCTTTCAGCTGAAAAAGGGCAAAGACCCCGTGGAACTCAAGGTGCACGTCTACGACGGCGAACTGGGCGACGGCTGGACTCGGGCATTGCGCCTGCCCGCGGCCGGGCAGACTCCCGCCGGCGACGATGGTTGGCCGTTGGAAGATCGCTACCACATTCCCGCCGACGTGACTCTAGTGGGAGGAGAGGACAGCGTCTTGGCAACGGGCGACACGTATGAGCTGAACGCGCGTGTGCGCACGGAACCGTTTTTGCGCGACATCGCCGTGTTTGTCGGCGACAAAAAGCAATTGTTTCGCCCTGTTGGCAAGGCAGGGCCGCTAGACATTCCCATTCGGCACACGCTGCGGCTAGAACCGGGGCTAAACTGGGTAACGTTTGTGTTGCGCCATGACGACACGCACGTGCGGCACAGGCGCTTTGCCGTCTACAACCCCCAGAGTCCGGACCGCTGATTTTTCAGATGAAAGGATGACGCGGATGAAACCCTACCGCTGACTCATCTGTATCCGTGAAATCATGAAAATCCTACCCATCAGCGGTCCAGACAGTTGCGGGAGGTTTGGGGGTGTGGATAACGCGGCGTGATTTTCATGATTTCACGGATGGGGCGGAGGCATCGTTCTTATCTGTGTCATCCTTTCATCCGAAAAATCAGCGGTCCAGACATTTTGCCGCGCTGTGTAGAGACAAAAGGGGTCTGCCGCCAAAGGTTGCCGCAAAGCCAAAACGTTAGTGGCCGACATTGGTGGGTTTTCTATCTGTGTCATCCTTTCATCCGAAAAATCAGCGGTCCAGACAGTTGCGGGAGGTTTGGGGGTGTGGATAACGCGGCGTGATTTTCATGATTTCACGGATAGGGCGGAGGCATCGTTCTTATCTGTGTCATCCTTTCATCCGAAAAATCAGCGGTATGATGGGGCAATGACTCCCCGGCGCCGTGACAAGATCGAGCGCGTGTTGCGCCGCCGACAACCCGATCTCACGGTGGTGGCCGAGGATGTGTTTAAACCCCATAATCTCTCCGCCGTGCTGCGCACGTGCGATGCGGTGGGGATAGGGTTGGTGCATGCGGTCAACCCCACGGGAGGCGTGCCCACTTACAACGCTGCGAGTGCCAGCGCACACAAGTGGGTGCGGCTGCACGTGCACAAGACTGTAGAAGCAGCGTTCGCCGCCTTGCGTTCGCGAAACATGCGGATCTACGCAGCGCATCTTTCTGACAAGGCGGTGGATTACCGCACGGTGGATTACACGCAACCCCTGTGCGTGGTGTTGGGCAACGAACGCCAAGGCGTGTCGCCGGCGGCCTCGAGCTTGGCCGACGGCCACATCATCATTCCCATGCTGGGCATGGTGCCGTCGCTCAACGTGTCGGTGGCCGCGGCGGTGATTTTGTTTGAAGCACAACGTCAACGGCTGCGCGCGGGCCTTTACGACACTCCCCTGCTGTCATCCGGCAGTGGAGCGATAGCGAAGGGATGACAAATAGGGTTGCGTTCGTACCGGATGACCCCCCCCTGTCATCCTGAGCGAAGCGAAGGATCCCCCCGCCTTCCCGCCATTCATCCGACCATCCATCAAATCCTGCAATCCGCGGTGGGAATTTGCACGGTGCGAAAAACGTTGCTATCTTGCGAAAGGTTGATCTCCTCCATAACCTTCGCGATCAAAAGCGGGGGGGGGGGTGGCTATAAACCTAAACAGAAAAGAAGGAGACCAAAAAGATGGTAAACAAAAAAAGAGCGGCAGAGTTGATCGGCATGGGGCTGATCGGTTTGTTGTGTGTGAGCGGCTGCGACGGCAACAAAAAGCCAACACCCGCCCCTACATCCGACAACAATACCCAGGGCGGCCCCACAGGTGGCAACGACGGTCAAAGCAACGTGAACCCTCCCAGTGAACAGGGCGGCAAGCAGGTTGTGACCACGTGTGGTGACTTATCGCTAGACGACTGCGAAAAAACGCTGTTTGGCGACAAGCGCTGCAAAAAAGACGGCGGCAAGTGTGTGGAAGACACCTCGAATAAAGCACCGGAGTCTTGCGGGGATTTGGAGGAGGACGACTGCAACAAGAGTTTAGCGTGTGCGTATGATAATAATGAGTGCAAGGACGACAATACTTACCGTGTTGCTCCTTGCAAGGATAAGGAAGTAAAAGACTGCAAGGACGAATGCCGCGTGGATACGGTTCTACCAGTTTGTCTCAAAAACGAGCGTTCCGGCCGGTGTGTGTTTGATTCAACAAAGTGTGTAGTGGACGGGGCTGGCTGTAAAGATGGCTTTGGTGGGTTATGTGTAGTTGTTGAGGAGGCTAACTCAGCTGGAACATGTGACTTCGTTAGGCCTACGGCTAGAGCTGAGCTCTGTCACTGGCTAGCGGATGGCAAAAATCACGCTGCTGTTAAATTGAAGTCCCCGATAGCTGCTAGTACTGCAAGTGCAAATCTATGCGCTAATGGCGACGACACTGCCAATGGTAGCCCTCCCCATACTGCGGAAAATCAATGCAGTATTGCCTTTGCTAATGTTGGCGGGGCTGGTGGCGGGCCGCTGCCCGGCTTGTCTAGAGAGTATCACTGCAGTGTCATTCAGGTTGTTGGTGTTGCGGGTCAAACAGCCAACACCGCGAATCATGTTG